>DATLIL010001071.1:0-10388 GCA_035539475.1 Polyangiaceae bacterium | reverse complement strand
GCGCGCGGAGGTATGAACGGTGCCATGCCTCTCTTCGTACTGCTCGGCCGTGACGGAGCTCGCGGCGTCGAGCTGCGCAAGCTCCACCGCGACGCTCACCTTCAAAACTTGAAGCGCCTCGCCGACGACGGGCGCGTCGTATTTGCAGGACCACTTCGCGACAGCGAGGGCCTGCCGCGAGGCAGCGTCGTCGTCTTCGTCGCTCCAGACCTCGACGAAGCACGCCGGCTCGCCGCTGCCGACCCTTACACGCGCGAGGGCGTGTTCGAGAGCGTCGAGGTCTTCGAGACGCTTCAGGTATTTCCCGAACCAGGCTGACGGGCGTGCTCGCGCAGGATGACGGCTAGCCCGATCATGACGATGAGCGAGCCGTTCAACATCCATACCGCGTTCAGGTAGGACCCGGAGTCGCCGCGCACGAGCTCGACGAGCAGGCTCATCACCACGCCGCCGGCGTTGCCCATCAGCATCAAGAGGCCGGTGGCGTTGCCGGCGTGCTCACGCCCGGCGTGCTCGCTGCACATCTCGAGCAGCAGCGCGAAGGCGGGCAGCAAGAAGAAGCCGAGCGCAGCGCTCAACCCGTACGCGCTGCCCTGCCTGTTGGTCGTGCACAGCGGGTGGACGAGCCCGAGCGCCAGCAGGGCGCAGCCGATCAGGAAGGGCTTGCGCCGCCTAGCCCGGTCCGAGAGCGCCGGGATCACGATCGAACCGACGATGCCACCGCCGATCAGCACGCCGCCGACGGTGCCCGCGACCTCGGCGTCGAAGCCGTTCGGCGCCAGGATCGGCTCGATCCAGGTCATCAGCGCGTTGAAGAAGCCGAGGCCCAGAAACGAGAGCGCGAACAGAATGCGAAGGTCGCGCTGCGCCACCAGCTCTCGGACGGAGGCCGCTGGCCGCGAGGGCACCGCTGGCGTGGTCGCACGCTCGCGCCCGAACATCCAGAACAGACCCGCCGACGACCACGACACGATCGCGAAGACCACCATCGCAGTGCGCAAGCTCGTGCTCGCCACCAGACCGGGCGTGACGGCCATGGCCACGGCCATGCCGATGAACATGCCCATCGTGCCGACGCCGGTGGCGATCGCTCCGTGCTCTTCCGAAAACCAGTCGGCGACCAGCTTGGAGATGCCGTTCATCACGAACGGCTGTGCCAGCGCGATCCCGATCTGCGCGACGAGCAGGACGGCGAAGTGGTCGTCCCAGATGCGCAGCGTCGCGAACGCCGCGGTCACGATGCCTCCCCAGCCGACCGTGAAGCGGTAACCACGGCGATCGACCAGCACGCCCGCAGGAATCGACAGCAGCACGTAGATCAGCGGGAACACCAGCACGAGCATCGTCGCGGCGAGCTCGCTCACGGCGTAGCGCTTGCAAACGAGCCCGACCAGCGGCGCGAAGTTGAGCCAGAGCAGCTGCGTCACCGCTAGCAGCAGCGTGAAGACGGCGAGGACCGTCTTGGCGCCGGCGTGCGGGGCGGTAACCGCGGAGGGTGGTGCAACCATGGTGCGGACGGGGGCGTCCCAGGGTAACCTCCCTTCGAGCGATCTTCACGCTGAAGCTAAGGAATCGCCACGCCGTGCTCCAGCGCGAGCTTGTTACTGCGCGAGCGTTCGCCCGCCGCAAACAGTCGCAGGGCGAGATTGATGCATTCCAAGCGATGGCAAGTGCCCAGCTTGATGGCGATCGAGTGGAGCTGATTGGCAATCGTACGCTGCGAACGATCGCGCTTGGTTCCGAGCTGCTCGTGGGTGTAACCCTCCACCACTGCTCGCAGGACCTCGTATTCCACGGCGGTCAGGCGCTCTCGGAACACGACCTCGGGCCGCAACACGCGAAGCTCTAGCCGTGCGTCTTGCGCGGACTGAATGACCTTGTAGCCAGGTGGTGAGAAGCCGCCGCCGATGGCGTGCGCGTTCGCGAAGACCACCAACGCGAGCGGCGTGGCCTTGACCAGGCACTCGACGCCGAGCGCACGCAGCGCGTTGGCCGCCCGCAGCGAGGCTGTCGAAGGAGCGATACCGAGGTCCAGGGCCAGCGCCTTCTGCGCCACGCCGGTCAGCAGCGTGCGCAGCATTGCTGCATCCGCGGCTCGTTCGGGGGCCTGTCCGCGCCGGAGCGCCGGCCCGACGAACAACGATGCATGACTCTCGTCCTCGGCGTGACCGAGAACCGTGATTCGCCCCTGGACGAGCTGCTCCCAGATCTCTCCGGCGCTCGCCGCGCGAATTCCGGCCAGTTCGTCCTCGCCTCTGCGCGGGAAGACCATTTCCGGCAGGGGAGCGCCGTGGTCGTGACGGACGAAGAGCAGTGACTCAATCGCGAGTGCCATGGTGTCTCTCCGCTGACCGGTCTAACGCCAGGCAGCGGGCCACGGAATCGCGGTCCCTCGGGCGGTCGAGATCGGTACGCCAGCGGCGCCAGGGGGGGATGAGCGGCGGTCCGCTACGAAGGCGACGTCGAGCGCGAGGCCGGGATCCGCAGATGGACGGCGACGCCAGCGCCCTTGACAATGCGCATTTCGGCGCGGGTGCCGTACAGGAGCTGGAGCCTGCGACGGACACTCTTGAGACCGAACCCCGTCCCGCCTCGCCCATCGCTCCAGCCCGGACCGTCGTCACTGACCACCAGCAGCAGCGCATCGTTTTCGATACGAGCACTGATGGTGACCGTCCCGCCATGGACGTTGCGACTCACCCCGTGCTTGACGGCGTTCTCCGCCAGCGGTTGCACGAGCAAGGCAGGGACCGGGAAGGCAGCCGCCGCCTCCGCGACATCCCATTTCACGCGCAGACGATCCTCGAAGCGCGCCTTCTCGAGCTCGAGGTAGTCCCTGACCAGCCCGAGCTCCTTGTCGAGCGGAACGCGTTGCTCCGCGCGACTGCTGACCATGTAGCGGTAGAGGCGAGACAGTTCGTAGACGGCCTCTTCTGCGTCGTCTGGCTTTTTGCCCACGAGGTGGGCGATGGAGGTCAAGGCGTTGTAGAGGAAGTGCGGATTGACCTTCGACTGCAGCGCCTCGATCTCCAGGCGATGATTGTCCGCGTTCGTGAGCGCGATGGCAGCTTGCTTGCCGAGCAGGGTGACCAGCGTGATCTCGTCTTGACTGAACGTCTCGGCGTTGCTGCTGTTCTCGAGATAGAGGATGGCGACCAGATCGCCGCGATACATCAGGGGCACGACCAGCAACGAGCGCGGCCCCTTGCTCCCGGCCAGATAGGGATCGTCCGGGAACTTCATGATGTCCCGGGGCAGCTCCACGATCTGGCGAGCGCGTTCGACACGACGAACCGGCTTGAGCGCCAGCGTCCTGGGATCGAGCTCGTCCATGGGAGTCGGCGACAGTGGAACGTTTTCACGATCCCGCTCGCAGGTGGCGGTGAGCACCGGGTTGCCCTCGGAAAACGTGAACAGCAGCGCTCGCATCGCACCCGCCGCCGTGGCGATGACACGCAGCAGGGTCGGCCCGAGCTCGTCGGTCGATGTCGCCTCGACGATGGCCGATGCAGCGCGCATGACGCTCTCACCCTGAATTCCGGCCTCGTCATTGCTGCGCGGACCGAGATGCGTCCAGTCGATGCCGGGGAACTCGCGAATCAGGGCCTCGACCTTGGCCGTGGCGCCGAAACGCGTGAAGCCATGAGCCGAGTCGCGCAGGTACTCCACGAACAGCCCATACTCTCCCCGGGCAGCGTGGACGTGCGCGAGCCGCTCCAGGCCGATGGCACGCATCAAGCCCTGGCCCCTCTCCGCAGCCCCGGCGGCAGCCTCTTTCAAGAGCTCGGCCGCGCCCGCCTCTCCTCGCGCGGCGGCGAGCGCGCCTCGCGCCAGGAGCAGCGACGGCCGGAGTGTGCCCGGCCCCGATTCACCTTCCGGGCGTACCCCGTCGAGTCGCTCGAGAAACTTCAACGCCTCGCGCGCTTCGGAGCTCCGGCCTCGTCGACTGCGAGTCGAAGCCAGGACGACGAACACGGCGTAGCTGGCCTTGTGCAGCGGGTTGCCTTTCAGGAGCGGATTGGCACGTACCGCTCGGGCGAGTCGAAGAACCTCGTCGTCGTTGCCCCAGAGGTATTCGATCTGCATGCGCAGGAGGTCGCGCCCCGCGGCGAACGACTCGTGCGTGACCGGCTCGTGCAGAGCGTTCAGGCGCCGTTCGCCCGTGAGCGGATCCACGGCGCCCTTGACCAGCAGATCGCACCAGCAGCGCGCCAGGTGGATCATTTCGAGGCTCGTCGTCGCGCCCATGGCGCGCGCTTCGTGGTCGTAGCGCTGCAGCGCTTCGAGCACTCGGGGGAGCTCTGGACCGAGGTGAGGCAGCGTCGTCACGGCGCCGTCGATCAGATGCGACGCAACGAGCTCCCCGTGCGAGACGCCCTCCTTCACGGCCTGGTCGTAGCGCTGAACGATCTCCCTCGGCGCGTACTCGAACACGCCGAAGAACGTGAGCGTCAAGAAGCGCACGGCGGCACGCGTATAGGGGCTGTGATCGATTGCCAGACGGTTCGCGACGCGCCCGTAGCGGATCGCGGTCTCGTACTTTCCGAGAAAATGACAGATGGCCGCGTAACACGCGTAAGCCATCGACGAGTGCCTGCCGTTGCCGCAACGGAGGGTCATTTCCATGAGGCGGATGGAGACCAGGATGTTCAGCGCGGGCGTCTCGAGCCAGAACGAGGGGCCCCACAGCCCGACCAGGAACTTGAATGCCTCGAGCTCGCTCTCCGTGGCTCGATCCGGCACGGCTGCCAGGGCGTCCGGATCCGCCCGCCGCATGCGCCCCGATAGCCAGACGACCGCGCCGATCGCACGAGCCATCGACGGCCGCGCGGGAAGTGGGTGACCCAGCACCCGCAGCGCGCTCGAGCCCACCTCGACCGCCTCGAGGTAGGCTTGGCGATGCACGCAGGACGACAGTCGACTGGTCGATAGCGTGAGCTTCTGGGCGTCCGTCGTGGCGAGCGCGGCGCACTCGGCAAAGGCCTGGTCGGCACCCGTCGCTGCATCACCGGCGCGGCGATCGCCTGGCCGTTCGAGCAACGACAGGCACTCGGCGAGCAGTAGCGTCGCCTCGAAGCGGTCAGCGGCGGAGATGCGGTCGCTCTCCAGATAGAGCCTGACCAGTGGAATCGCCCGCTGGTAGGCGATGGACGCGCGCGCCTGCTTCGCACCGGCCAGGTTCAGGAGCTCGAGGTCTCGTCGCTCGTCGTCGTCGAGGGCGTCGCGCACCTCATTCAGGTAGTCGAGGCACGAGAACAAGACGGAGCGATCCTGTGCCACCTGCTGGCGATAGGAACGGCCGAGTCGGAGATAGACCTCCCGGCGCGAATCGTCGTCGCTCGCTTCCAGAGCAACTTGCTGGATGCGATCGTGGCAGAAGACGTACTCGCCGCTCGGCGCCAGAGCCAGGAACCCGCTGCGGACGGCGGTCTGAAGCAGCTCCTTGAGCGAAGACGCATCATGGCCCGTGGCGGTAGACACGAGCTCCTCGGAGAAGCCGTGTCCAATACAGGCCGCAGCGGCCAGCACGCGTCGGACGAGTGGCTGCTCGAGAGAGAGACGGCTGCGGATGAGCTCGGCAACCGTCTCGGAAAGCTCGCTCAGGCTCTTACGGTTTTCTTCGAAGCGAAAGCGCCCGCCGCTGCGCGTGAGCTCGCCGCTCAGCGCGAAGTTTCGCAGCAGCTCCAGGCTGTGCAGCGCGTTGCCTTGACTCCGCTGGTGCACGACGGCGACGAGCGTCTCCAGCGCCTCACAATCGGGAACGACGGCGCGACACAACATCTCGATATCGGCGGTGCCGAAGGGCCCGAGACTGACGAGCGGTGTGTCTGCGAGCGCACTGAGGAGATCGCCGAGCTCGAGGTTCTGGCTGGCAGCAGTTTCGCGGTACGCGAGCACGAGCGAGCAGTGGTCGGGCAGGCCGACCTCGAAGAGCTCCTGCAACAGGTCCGCCGTGGCCTCGTCGGCCCATTGCAAGTCGTCCAGCACCAGGGCTAGCGGGGCTTCCGGCGTGCCGAGCTTGCCCAGGAGCTCGCGAAAGGCTCGCTTGAAACGGGCCCTGCTTTCGGTCGGCCCCGTCTCCGCGGCGATGGGCAGGTCGCCGCAGAGGTGCACGAGCTCGGGAATGTCGGGCGCCAGCACCCCGAGCAGGATGGGATTCGCTTCCTGCAGTCGCCGCTTCGTCCGGGCGAACGAGAGCTCGTTGCTGGCCAGAGCGTGACTCAACGCGTTTCCGCAAGCCGTGAGTAGCGTGCCGTAGGGTCGACCGCGGTGGAACTGCTCGAACTTGGCATGACCGACCAGGTACGAATCCCGCGCCATCCGCCGACTGAATTCGGCGAGCAGGTGAGACTTGCCGACGCCGGGCTCGCCAGCGACCCGCACCAGCGCCGGCGGCCCGTCCTCGTCGACACAAGCGTGTTCGAACAAGAGCTCGAGCTCACGGCTGCGACCGATCAGCGCAGACGGCCGGAAATCGAGACTCGGCGGTACGGACTTGGCGCCGACTCGAATCGCTTCGATCTCGTCCAGGACCGCGCTGGCATCCGGCGGCCTCGAAGCAGGAGCCTTGGACAGCATCCGTTCCACGAGCTCCGCCAGCCGTTGGGGAGCTCGCTCCGGATCGAGACGCGCAGGGGCGTTGGCTGCCGCATCGAACGCCAGGTTCCCCGTCGACGACAGGACCGGGCGTCCGCTGAGCAGGCGGTAGAAGATCGCGCCGAGCGAGTACACGTCTGCCGTCGGGCTCACCGGCGCGTGATCGCTGACGAGCAACTCGGGCGCAGTGTCGACGGTCGCCGGCAGACGATTGGCCAGGTGCGCGTGTTCGACGGGCAGGATGCCGACCAACCCGACCCGACGACTCGCCGGATCCCACCAGATGCAGTTGCTCTCCAGCCGACCGTGGGCTCTGCCCGAACGATGGGCGTCCGCGAGCGAGTTGGTCAGCGCTTCGGCGATGTCCCAGAACTCCTGAAGCTCCCGGGGCTCGCTGGTGTCGAGTGGTTGTCCGGCGACCCCGTCATATAGCAGCCAGGACTGACGAGAGCCGTCGATGCGCTCTGTCGGCCGCAGGCTTCCACCGCGCAGAGCCGCGGAGCCGAGCTCGGCGTCCAGGTGTCGGGCAACGGCGTCCCCGGCGTACTCGTCACCCGCGCTGCGCGCGAGCAACTCGTGGCCGTCGCTGTCCCGCCTCACCCGCTGCAACACCCCGCCCAGCGCGGGAACGCTCACCCCGGCTAGACTGTATCCGGGAGGCAGGTGTTGCTGCATGCGGCCTAACAGAAGAGGGGCGGACGAGTCGCACTGAACCCGAGGTACCCCTTATACTCGATCCCGGCACTGCTCAGCACTGCTTTGGTGTCGAGCCAGCGATGAATCCAGACGCGCTGTCCGTTCAGCACTGTTTCGTCGCGACCGACCCAGTCACGGAGCTCGGCCTTGTACTGGGCAAGCTCCGGCGGAAGGCCCCACCAGTCGAGCGACGAGAAGTCTGCCTCCTCGCCCTGAAACTGCGACGTAGCGATGCCGAGACGCTCGTGAACACGGTCCGTGATGGTCAGGTCGAGATAGATGCTGCGATCGAACGCGGCGTAGTACGTCCGCAGGAGCTGCTCGAGTCCCGCACGGGACCCCGGCCATCCGACCGCCTCGAGGAAGCCAAAGACCGCATGACGCGGCAGGATGACGTAGGGCTTGGCCGTGATTGGCTCGCGCGCTGTCATCACCACTGCGTACGGAATGGCGCCTTGCGCAGGCAGCGCCGCATAACAGCGCCGCAACGCGGCCATGCACGCTGAGCGGTGTGCGTCGGGTATCAGGCGACCGTAAGCCGCCAGGCCCAGAGCCACGGTCTTTGCGTCGCGCTCACGCAAAACCTGCCAGTGGCGGCTGAGGTAATCCTGCTCGAGGCCGATGGCGAGACTCGCTTCGGGCTCAGCTTCGCTGAAGCTGTCGCCGCCGTCGTATTCGAGTCCGACGTACGCGGCTTCGGACAGCGCCGTCGTCCCGCTCGCCCACTCACGAAGAACGGCTAAATTGTCGCGCCAGGTGGGACTCAGGCTCGCGCCGAGCCTGGCCTCGAGCTCGGCGGCGATACTGCGCTGCCGCGTGCAGGTGAGGACGTCGATCTGCGGTCCCGTGTTCAGGCGAAACTCCAGGTAGTGCGACGACGCACAGTCCGGAATTCGTGCGGCGATGCGGGCGCAACGCTCGAGCGCGCTCGGGCTCAAATAGCCCGGCAGACGATGCCAAACGCGCTCGAGCGTCTGCGAGACCGACCAGCTCATCCTCGGCTACCAGACGATGACCCAGAGCCCATCGTTGAACTCCTTATCGAGAGCCTCGCAGAGCTTTGTGGTGCTGACTGGGCCACCGCCTGCCCGCAGGGCGGCACGCACTGCGTCCCAGCTCTGCTGCACGTCGCTGCTGGCACCCGGGAGTGCATTGCTGGCGCTCGAGCTGTCATCGGCGCGGTAGGGCAAGGAGTAAAATAGAAAGTAGAGCTTCTCCAGGAGACTGCGCTCTGGCGCCGGCTTGTCCAGCAGATCGCCCGCGGCTCCGCCCCTTATTTCCGCCGCTAGAATCGGATCCAGAAGCCCGAATAGCTTTTCGGATGCCTTGGACAGTTCGTCCTTGGGTCCGGTCTTGTTCGCCTTCGCGGCATCGCGAACCTTGAAAGCCGCCACGTCCACCTCCGCCACGGCATCGCGCCAGTCCTTGTCCGACTCCGCGATCCCGAAGCGACGGTGACCGTCCTCCATGTCGAGGTGCATCTCGTCGCGATAGGCGGGGATGGTGCTGTGATAGAGCTGCGATAGAGCTGTGCGCGGGGTTGTCATGACTGTCCTCCGGTCGCGCGCGCCTTGAGTGCGTCGAAGCCTTCCAGGCTCGGCGCGTAGAAGTACTCGGCGCTGACCAGTTTGATGGCGTCCCAGATGCCGTAGTTGAGATCGCTGGTCTCCTTCCAGCGATGCCAATGTGACTTGGGTTCTTTGTGCTTGAGAAGCCTCTCATCGACCACCCCGATCACGGTGTCGACGTCAGGGGTCGGGTCCAGCGCGACGTCGACGTTGAACGAGTTCGCCCACTTCTCCTGGATGAACTCGAACTGGTCCTCGATGCTGGCCTGGGCGCACCAGAAGAGAAGCCCCTCCGCGTCCCGCGTCTCCGTGGTCTGCGTGTTGGGGACCGGGACCTGCGTTGCCACGAGCGACGTGCCGCGGCGAGCGATGGTCTTCTTCTTTTCGAGCTCGCGATCGCCGGTCAGCCCGCGCGGATTCATCTTGCGGATGTGCGCGTGAAACGGGCAACCCCCGCCGTCCTTGTCATTGTCGAAGTTGAAGTCGTTGTGACTGATGAAGGCGCCGGCGGCGTCCTTGATCTGCGTTTCACCATCAGTGCCACGACCGAAGATCCACTGCTTGATGAGCTCGGTCAGCGCGGCGCCCGTCTTGCCTGCGAACACCCCGAAACGCTCATCCGGCGGGAGAATGCCCTCGTGGTCCTTGCTGGCGTCGAAGCTCTTGCGGCGCTTGTCGATTTCCTTGGCGATCTCGCCCAGTATCTTTTCGTATTCCTTTACGTCCTGAAGGTACTTGCGGAACACGAAATACGACCCGTAAGCATCGGGCGACTTAGCCAAGGGGTCCTCGACCAGCAGGGTGCTGAGCTCGTGGCGAGGATCCCATGCCCACTGTCCGTCCTTGGGCTTCTTGAGCTTCTCGTAGTCGGCTTGCGTGTAGACGACCTTGCTGATGCCGTCGTGGATGTCGAAGTGTCCGTAGCTCGCGTGACCGCGCCCCTCGACCAGCCCTCCGCCCTTCTTGATCCCGGAGCCGTGCTCGACGACGTAGTCCTTGCTCGGACGCGGGTTGATCACGACGCCGGCGTCATGAGCGTAGATTTCGACGACGTGCCAGGCAGTCTGGTGCTCAAAGTCCTCCAGCTCGTCACCGAGCTTTTCCAGTGTGGCGGGGTCCCGGGATTCGCGCAGAAAGGCCGGGTCCAGTTCCAGACCCCTGAGCTCTGCGTCCGAGAAGCCGAGCCGTTCCAGACCGGCCTTCGTGAACAGGACACTGACGAGGGTACTTTCCTCCCCCTCCGGCGTGCTTTCCCCTGCCGTCGAGCACGAAGGCCTCGGCGCTTCGCGGAACCAATCGGCAAAGTCGGCCTTGCTTTCGAATCGACGAAAGATCTGAGTGCTGCGCGGGCGGTTGGTCGAGCGCAGGATGTTGCACTGAAGCTTTTCCAGCGCCTCCTTCGGTAGATCGACCTTGTTCTCGAAGTCGTTGAAATTGAATGGGTCGGGCATCGTTGCCTCTCCTGTCTTTACCTGGCGTCCATCAGTCTTCTGCGAAACTCTTCGAGGTGGCGTCGGTTCTCGCTGG
>DATLIL010001070.1:0-2460 GCA_035539475.1 Polyangiaceae bacterium | reverse complement strand
CGTTTGTACCGAGACGTCTCTGTGCGGCGGCGCTGAGACGTCTTATTACGTCGCTTTACGAGCGGGCTGTTGCTTCGCCAGCCCGCGCAGAGTTGGAGAGAGAGAGGTTCGAGACGTCGCTGTACGTCTCGGGCCGTTGCTTCGCCGGCCCGCAGAGAGGATGTCTCCGTACGGGCTTGTCGAGACTCGGTTGGGCTAGGATGCCGCCATGTTCGGACGTTGGTTGAAGAGCGCGGCGGAAGCGCCGGAAGGCGCGGAACAGCTCAGGCACGTGGTCGCGCAGCAGCTGCCTGGAGCCGACGCCGAGAGCGTGCTCGTGGTGACGGCGATTGCGGGCTTGCTCGGCACCGTGGCCTACGCAGATCGCAACTACTCGGAGGCCGAGGAACGGCGCGTGCGCCAGGAGCTCGAGCGCGTGCATGGCATGACGGGGGCGGGCATCGAGGCGATTTGTGCGGCCCTGCGCTCACACATCGTCGAGGTGTCGACGGTGCAGGCTCCGCGTTACTCGCGGCTGCTGGTCGAGCTTGGCGACCGCGAGCTACGCGTGGAGGTTCTGGAGGTGATGGTCGAGCTCGCTGCGGCCGACGGCGAGATCAGCGTGCAGGAGGTCAATCTGCTGAGGCAGATCACGACTGCGCTGGGTCTGACCCAGGCGGACTACAACGCCGCCCAGGACAAACACCGCGATCGCCTCAGCGTGCTGCGCAAGGGCTAGACGCTAGAGCGCGTCGTCCATGATCTCGTCTTCGCCGACGAGCTCGTCTTCTTCACTCTTCTCGGGTGCGGGTGCCACGGTCCAGCCGGGCTCCTCGCCCTTCGCCTTGGCGCCGGACTTGGGAGCCGAGTCGGCCTTGAGCGACGTGAGGCTCGCCTTGTCCTTGTCCTTCGGCTTGGCGTTGTCGGCCTTGATCGTCTCGGGCTTGGCGTTGTCGGGCCTGGAGCCTCCGGGCCTCGACGGCTCGGGCCTGGATACGTCGGGCATGACGCCGCCGCTGCGCGGCTCGGCGTACTCGTGGCGCTCCGCGATGAGCGGGACCACGGCGCGCGTCCAGATGTATTCGAGCGGGACGTGCTTGACGAGCACTGCGGGAGGCACCGCCTCGAGCAGGTGCACCTCGTTGAACTTCTCGTCCTTCTTGAGGGCGGCGCTGATGATGTTGGCCAGCTGTTCGCGCGGGAGATGCTCGGCCAGGCGCTGCACCGTCAGGGCGTCGACCACCTCGTCGTGGCTGACCAGCATGTTCTGCAGGCCGCGCTGGAGCACGTAGGCGATGAACGCCTTGGCGCGCTCGTACGCCGGCTTGGCGGTCGAGGACACCTTCCACGGCTCGCCTTCGATCGCGAACTTCCAGAGCGCCTTGCGCTCGAGGTAGCGCTGGCGATCGTCGGGCTGGAACAGACGCACGATGTCGGCCGTCGTCGTCACCTTTTCCTCGAGGGCGATCTGCAGTGCCTCGCCCGAGTTCTCTGGCGACATCTTGTGCGCCACGCGATCGTGGACACCGGTGGCTTCGGCGATGATGCGAGCGCGCTCGGTCGGACGCGCGGCCAGTGCGTCCATGATCTTGGCGGGCGAGAAGTGACGGATGAAGTCGTCGGACGTCCGTTCGCCGATCTTCAGCGCGTACTCAGTGATTTCGGAGTGAAAACCCTCACGTCCGGTACCCAGGCCGGAGACGAAACTCTTGGCCTCCTCGAACTTCGCATCGTCGCTCATTGATTGTCCCTTGCTCGCTCCCCGAGTCCTTGCCCGGAGTTCGAGAATAACCGAACTCCCCGCGTCGTTGTTGCGAGACCGCAGTGCGGCCATGTAGGTCCCGAGCGGCAGTGAGGCGTTTCATCAGAGGGAGGTGAGCGGTCGTTCTGGCCGGCCGTGCGGGGCCCGCGTTGAGACTCGAGCAGGCGGCCGGCTAGCTGAACGCGGCCAGGGTGCGCTCGATCGACCAGAAAGCAGCGAGCGCGCCCATGGCGTAGAGCGCAGCCCGCTCCAGCCGGACCACGCCTGGAAGGCGCGGCGCCGCCAGCCGGGCGAGCGCGTAGGCCACGGCGATCACGCCGAACTGGCCGAACTCCACGCCGGCGTTGAAGCAGAGCAACGCCAGCGTCACATGGTCGCTCGGCAGGCCGACGTCGCTCAGGGCGCCCGCGAAGCCGAAGCCGTGCAGCAGGCCGAAGCTCAGGGCGACGGCCCAGGGGGTTCGACGCGCCAGCGAGTCCTCCCGCTTGCTGCACTCCACGGCGAGCAGGAGGATCGATAGCGCGATCACGGCCTCGACCGGGGCCTGTGGAACTCGCGCCACGCCCAGCACGGCCGTGGCGAGCGTCACACTGTGCGCCAGGGTGAAGGCGGTGACGGTGACGACCAGCTGCCGCCTGAAGCCGACGAGCAAGACGAGCCCGAGCACGAACAGCAGATGATCGAGCCCGCCCAGAATGTGCTCGACGCCGAGCCGGACG
>DATLIL010001069.1:0-8314 GCA_035539475.1 Polyangiaceae bacterium | reverse complement strand
GCGCCGCTCTCGCTGCCCTCGGGCGTGCTCGGCTCGATCGCCTACGGCAGGGCAGCCGGCAGCAGGGCCTACACCGAGTCCGATCTTCTCTTCGGCGAGGAGCTGGCCCGCCGCGCGGAACGAGTCGATGGCGGTGCGTGCGATCTCGCTCAGGTCCACGCTCTCGCAGCGCAGGTGTAGCTGCCCGCGCACGATGCGCGAAACGTCGAGAATATCCTCGATGATCCGAGCCTGCGAGCGCGCGTTGCGCTCGATCACCTCGAGCCCGCGCAGCAAGCTGTCCTGCTTCCTGCCGCGCTGCGCGTGAAGGATCGTGGCCCAGCCCAGGATCGCCGACAGCGGCGTACGTAGCTCGTGTGACACCGTGGCCAGGAACTCGTCCTTGAGGCGACTGGCCTCTTCGGCGCGCAAGTAAGACCGGGCGTTGTCCACGGCGAGCGCCGCGCGGCGGGCCAGCTCCTCGCCGAAGAGAAGATCGGACTCGGTGTAGGCCCTGCTGCCGGCTGCCCTGCCGTAGGCGATCGAGCCGAGCACGCCCGAGGGCAGCGAGAGCGGCGCGACGATGAACGAGCACGGCGCGAGCTGCTCCAGAGCCTCGTTGCGCTCGCCGTCCGCAGCGCTCGGCAAGAGGTGCGGCGAGAGCCAGCTCGGTGAGACCCGCGCCTCCCACTCGGCGCGATTGGCGCGCGTGACGCGGGCCGGCGGCACGTCGGACGATAGCGGAATGCGGCCTTCTGCCGTCCTGGCCAGAAGCTCCTCACGCTCGGAGTCGGTGGCGGCGGCCGCCACACGCAACGTCTCCTCGCCCTCCTTCAGGTAGATCAGACAGATGTCGGCGAACTCGCGCAGGCTGAGCCTGGCCACGGAAGCGAGGGTCGAGTCGAGATCGAGCGACGAGCTGAACAGGGCGCTCGCCTCGGCCAGGAACGCGGCCTGCTTGCGGCTGGCTTCGAGCTCGCGCCGCGCCTTGACCTGGTCGCTGACTTCGTGAGCGAAGGCGATCACGCCCAGAACGGAGCCATCCACGCTGCGCAGCGGCTGCACCACGGAGCTGAAAAAGCGCTCTTCTCTCACGCCGCAGCGGCTCCAGTCCGAGGTAACGCAGAGGTCCTCGAAGTGCAGCGTCTCTCCGGTCTCGAACACGTGCGTGGCCGCCTCGACGCTGGTCATGGCGCCGAGCTCGCGCGGAGCGTCACGCAAACGTTTGCCGATCAGCTCCGCTCTGTTGCCGAGCATTTCGCGCGCCGCCGGGCTGAGCAGGGCGATCTCGTGGTCCAGCCCGGACGTCATGCAGACCATCCCCGGGAGCTGGCTGACCACGTGCAGCAAGCGCCGACGCTCGTGGTCGGTCTCGAGCTCGGCGCGCTTGCGATCGGTGACGTCGAGAACGTACTCGACGAAGCCGCGCACACTACCGTCGGGCGCGAAGTCGGGCGCGTAGCTGGCCTGAACCCAGCGCGATCTTCCGTCCGCGTAGTGCAGCAAGTCTTCGAACTGCACGCGCACGCCGGCCAGCACCGCCTCCACCTTCGGACCGATGCGCTCGTAAGCCGCCTCCCCGACGATCTCGCTCAACGTCCGGCCGATGACCCGCGCCGGTGGGATGCCGAACCAACGCTTGTATTCGTCGTTGGCGAGCAGGTAGCGACAGTCTCGGTCCAGGTAGGACACGAGCGCGGGCACGGCGTTGCAGATCGAAGTGAGCAGTCGATCATGCTCGCGCAGCCAGCTGTCCATCGTTCCCGACCGTGGCTCCTGCTCCCAGTCCATCTCGCTCACTCCCGGCTACGTACCGGCGATCGCCAGCGGGCGGAAGCTCCAGTCTAAGTAATCTCTGCGACGGAACGACCACGGCGGCAGGGATTTCTCCGCAGCGCTCGATCAGCTGAACCTGGCCACGCGCTGCGGGGAATTTTCCGAACCGGACGATCCTGTTCAACCGATTGCGCTGACGTCCACCGCGACCTCGAGCTGGTGCGAGCCGCCCCCGAGGATCACGCCGCGCAGCGGTGTCACGTCCGAGAAATCGCGGCCGTGTGCGACGACGACGTGCTCGTCGCGCGGTTCGATCGCGTTGGTGGGATCGCTGTCGAGCCAGCCGTGGTCGGGCAGCCAGACCGAGACCCAGGCGTGCGAGGCGTCGGCTCCGACGAGCTTCGGGCTACCGGGCGGCGGGCTGGTCAGGAGGTACCCGCTCACGTAGCGCGCTCCGAGCCCGAGGCTGCGCAAACACGAAAGCATGAAGTGCGCGAAGTCCTGACAGACGCCGCGGCGCTCGGAAAGCACCTGCAACGCCGGCGTCGAGACGTCCGTGGCGCTGGGATCGTACTCGAAATCGGCGTGAATACGCCGGGTGAGGTCGCGGACGGCGTCCAGCAGCGGCCGACCTGGCTCGAACGACGGCGCGGCGTAGTCGAGGAACGGTTTGCCCCGCTGCACGTGCGGCGAGTCGAACGTCATCTGACACGCGTCCAGCACGTCGCGACGGCGGTCGTTCTTCAAGCGCTCCGCCACCTGCTCCCAGGGCGGCGAGCTCCGCGGATTGGGAAACGCGCCCGGATCGATCTCGACGTTGCTGCTGGCCACGACCTCGAGCGTCTGGTGCGGCTCACTGAGGTCGAAGTGCAGCACGCGGTTGCCGAAGTAGTCGACGCGACGACGGATGAAGCTCGGCGCAGGTGTCACGCTGATGTCGAAGGCGTCGACTCGCTGCTGCTCGCTGGCGCGCGGCGCCAGGCGCGCGTCGTGGTGCGAGGTGCTGACGCTGGAAGCGTAGCGGTAGGTCGTGCGGTGCAAGACGGCGAGTTTCATCAGCCGAGCTCTTGCGACAGGTGGCGTGAAATGGTGGCGTGGCTGAGGTACGTCGCCGACAGCGCGTCGCTCAGCGCCGGCAGCTCGCCTTTCAGGCTGCGCAGCACGGCAGCCAGCCCGGGCCGGGCGCCGGCCGCGTCCATCTCGCACAGCTTGTGCACGTCGCAGAGCTCGAGCTCGTGGCTCGTGAGCAGCGCCAGCCTGAGCTCCGGGCTGCGCGGCGGCGCGTCGGGCAAGCGCGGCAAGGAGCGCAGGTGCTCGATGATCGCCCCCAGCTGATAGATCACGCTGCGCGCGTTGGTCTCGTCGGCGAGCAGGAGGTCGACGGCCGGCGCGGCTTGCAGCGCTGCCATGTAGCGACGCCGGTAGGTCATGCCGCTGTCGGCGATCTCGAGCACCGCGTCGAGCAACGTTGGCTCGCGCTCGCGCTTCTGCGTCAGCGTCTGGTTCAAGAGCGTGACCAGGTTCAACGCGCGCTCGATGCGGCGGCCCATGTCCAGAAAGCGGAAGGCCTGCCCGCGCGTCATGCCATCCATGACCAGGCCGCCGAAGGCCGCGATCGCCACGACCACGGAGTTGAGCAGCCCGAGCAGCGGACCGAGCCGCGCCGGCGCCGCACGCAGCTCCTCCGAGAGGCTGGCCAAAACACGCCAGGTGTCGAGCGAGATGCGGTCGCGCACGGTACGCCCGACGCGGAGCGCCGAGTTGATCACCGCCACCAGCGAGCCCTGCGGACCAGGGTCGGTCAGGGCGGCGACGAGCTCCCGCTCGCAGTGCTCGAGCCGGCTCTCGCCATCGAGCGGCGCCAGAGGCAGGCGCTCGGTGTGCACGCGCAGCGCGGCGAACAACGACGCGAACTCGCTCGAACGCGCGAGCTCCTCATCGTCGGAAAACTCGCCCAGTCGTGAGCCGATCACGCGAGCGAGGCGGGCCACGGCGTCGGCGCGCTCGGCGTAGCGCCCCAGCCAGTAGAGATCGTCCGCCACGCGGCTCTGCAGGTCACCGCCGCCGCGACTGAGCAACAGCGGGCGATCGGGTGCCGCCAGCAGGCTGAAGTCCGTCACGTGCTCGTTCGACAGCACCCAGACGTCCTTGCTGCGCGCACCGAGCTGCATGTGCACGGCGCCGTGCTGGTCGGACTCGGCCACGCGAGCGAGCCCGCCGGGCAGCACCACGAAGCCGTTGTGCCCATCATCGAAGGCATAGCAGCGCAGCACGTACGAGCGCGGCGCGAGCTTGTCGTCCACCAGCGACGGCGTGACCGCCGCGTGCACGTACTCCTGCGCGACGTAGTCTGCAGGGCGCGCGCGGATCCGGGCGGCGAGCTCTTCTCGCTCCGCGGCGGAGAGCGACGCCACGAACGCTGGCTTGCCCTGGCCCGGAAACGTGGGCTTCACCACCCAGCGCTCGAAGTCGGAGAAGAGCTCGCTCTCGGCGCCCGGCTCGGCGCAGAAGAGCGTGCGCACCGACGGCAGCATCAGGTCCTGATCGAGCAGCGCGCGACAGAGCCCGGGCAGATACGGCAAGAAGGCAGCGCTCTGCACCAGACCGCTGCCGAGGGCATTGGCCACGGCGACGTTGCCGGCTCGAGCGGCCTGCACCAGGCCCGGAACGCCGAGCAGCGAATCGGCGCGGAGCTCGAGCGGATCGCAGTAGTCGTCGTTGACCCGGCGCAGCACCACGTCGACCGGCTGCAGACCGCCGAGCGTCTTCAAGAACACGCGATCGGAGCGCACCGTGAGGTCCGCGCCACTGACCAGCGTGAAGCCGAGGTACTTGGCCAGGTAGGCCTGCTCGAAATAGGTGGCGTTGGCCGGGCCCGACGCCAGCAGCACGATGCGGGGGCTGTCGCGGTTGTGCGGCGCCAGCGCCTCCAGCGTCTCGCGCAGCGTGCGGAAGTAGGGCGCGAGACGCTCCACGTTGAACTCGCGAAAAGCCTCCGGCAGCGCGCGTGAGATGACGATGCGGTTCTCGAGCGCATAACCGCTGCCCGAGGGCGCCTGCGTCTTGTCACCCAGGACGAGGAACTGCCCGTCGGGGGCGCGGATCACGTCCGCGGCGTAGATCGGGATGAAGCAGCGCCGCGGTGGCGTCAGCCCGAACACCGAGCGCAAGAAGTTCGGATGCGGAAAGACGAGCTCGGGCGGCAGCAGCCCCTCGGCGAGCACGCGCTGCCGGCCGTAGAGATCGTCGAGCAGCGCGTTCAGGAGCTCACCGCGCTGTGACAGGCCGCGCGCCAGACCCGTCCAGTCTTCGGGCGAGATCAAGAGCGGTACGGGCGACAGCCGCCAAGGTCGCTCCAGACCCTGCGGGTCGCCGTAGACGTTGTAGGTGACGCCGTTCTCGTGGATCAGCTGCTGCGCCCGCTGCCAGCGCCGCCCGACCTCGGCCGTGCCCAGCGTAGCCAACCGCTCGATGAAACGCTGCCAGTGCGCTCCGCGGAGCTCGTCGTAGGCCGGCGCGGGCGCCAGGTAGCCCGCGGCCAGGGGCGAGGGGTCGAGCATCGAGTCCCCGGATGGAAGTAGCGATCTGGCTGAGAATCAATACTAAGCTGCGCGAGTGTTCGAAGCAGCCGTAGACGCCGTCATCAGCGGTGACCTCGCGACCCTGGAGACGCTCCTGCGTCAGGATCCGACGCTCGTGCGCGCGCGTTCGAGCAGGCCGCATGGCGCAACGCTCCTGCACTACGTTGCGGCCAACGGCGTCGAAGACGAGCGCCAGAAAACTCCGCCGAACATCGTCGCCATCACGAAGCTCCTGCTCCAGGCCGGCGCCGAGGTCGACGCCGAGGCAAACCTCTACGGCGGTGGAGCGAAAACGCTCGGCCTCTTGGTGTCGAGCGTTCATCCGCACCGCGCCGGTCTTCAGGTCGCGCTGGTGGATGTGCTGGTCGACGCTGGCGCGACACTCGACGGCGCGCTGCTGACGGCGCTGGAGTTCGTCTATCCGGCGGCCGCCGACGCACTGGTACGGCGCGGCGCGAAGGTGGACACACTGCTCACCGCCGCAGGTCTCGGTCGCCTCGATCTAGTGGAGCGCTTTCTGGACGGCGGCGCCGCGAAAGCAGAGCTCGAGCACGCATTCATCCTGGCGTGCCGGCTGGATCGCGTGGAGGTGGCGGATCGATTGCTGCGTCACGGTGTGGACCCGAGCGCGCGCGACAAGCAAGGCTTCACCGGCCTGCACTGGGCGGCCTGGTACGGATACATGACGACTCTCGAGCGCCTGCTCGAGCGCCATGCGCCGCTCGAAATCAAGAACGAGTACGGCGGCACGGTGCTCGGCACCGTGGTCTGGGCCGCAGCCAACGCCGACACCGGCGTCGACTACGCGCCGGTCATCGAGCGCCTGATCCGCGCCGGCGCAATGCGCTCGCCGCAGTGACCTATCCGTCGGGAAATGCCGTCATCGACGACCTCTTGCGCCGTTACGGTCGTGCGTGAACAGCTAACCTTGCAGTGCGACAGGCACCGCAGTTTCGGCGTGTTCCCACAAACAAGAGACCTCAAAGCGAAGTGAACGCGAGGCCGCGTCAGCGGCCGAGCCGAAACGACCCATGGGTCTTGGAAGCAGCTATAACCTCCTGTCAATCGCCGGCGAGGGCGGGGTTCCAGGGGCGCTGAGAGCGCACCATGGCGTTGAGGATGGTGAGAAGCTTTCGCATGCACGCGACGAGAGCGACCTTGGGCGGCTTGCGGGCGTGCTGTGTCAGGCGTTCGTAGAGGGCCTGGATGATTGGATTGCAGCGCAGGGAAGCTACGGAAGCCATGTAGAGAGCGGTGCGGACGCTCGCGCGACCACCCCAGATACGGCGCTTCCCGACGCTCTTTCCCGAGTCGCAGTTGATGGGCGCAAGCCCGGCGAGGGCAGCGATTTTCTTTCGATCCAGGGATCCGAGCTCGGGGAGGTCGATGGCGAGCGTAAGGGCAGTCACCTTGCCGATGCCCGGGACTGACTTCAGCAAATCGTCCTTGGCCTTCCAGAGCGGGGACCTTTCGATTCGCTTCTGCAGGTCCCGGTCGAGCTTGTTGAGCTGCTTGATCAGGTGGCTCAGCGTGTCTCGGATGCTCTTCGCTGCTGGGCCTTGTTTGGCGGGGCCGAAGAGCGACTGCAGGCGGTTCTTCTCGCTCGCGATCATGCCGATGAGCTGACGCCGCCGCGTGATGAGCGCCTCCATTTCCAAGGCCTCGTCGTCCGGTAGCGCCTGTGCGGCTGGCTTCACCGTCGCGCCGAAGCGCGCGATGGCTCGAGCATCGATCGCATCGGTCTTAGCCAAAATTCCCATCGCTTTCGCGAAGTCTCGCACCTGCCTGGGATTGACTACCGCCAGCGGCACCCTGGCCGAGGCCAACACGAGACTCAGCTCGAGCTGATAGTTTCCCGTGGCTTCTAGAATCACCAGAGTCGGCCCGAGCTCGAGCAAGCGCTTGGTCAACTCTCCGTGCCCTTGCTCATCATTCGCGAATCGCGCTTCGAAGGCGCCGTCTTCGCTGGCTACGTCCAGGTGTTCTTTCGAAACGTCGATGCCTACGTACACGTCGGACCTCCGCTCCGACCCTGCCCGTAGAACCCGATCTTGCGATTTGATGCGAGCTCTTCGGCTCTGGCAGCTATCCGGGTTTTCATGAGCAGGGTCTACTGCGCGGCGACCCGTGCTTCCAAACGGCCTCTTCGAACCAGACCAGAATCGGTCTACCGCGCAGTAGTCTTTCTTACACCCCTGGTGCCTCTGGCTGCGACGCTCTTTATACAAGAACAGATCTCGATCAGCCAAAGAGGCGCGAGTCACGACGAACTGACCGGACAGGCGCGGCTTTCCAACAAAGCACCCGGAAGGCCAAGCGCCATGCGGAGGCACTCCGCAAATCACAAAACCCAAGCGAGGCGCGCAGCGCGCCGAGCAAGCAGGCGGACCTCTCAGGTCGCCACCGAAGACCCCAACCTCACGCCGAAGCCAACACTTCGAGGAGCGGCGGCACGCTCATCATGAGCTCGTGAGTCTGGGACCTGTCCACGAACAGGACCAATGCCCCCTGGTCACCGGCGCGTACTGTCTTGGGCGTGGAGCCGCCGCCGAGCAGGAGCTGAGCGAAGAGCAAGTCGCCGGGCAGGGCTTCGTCGCCGCCGTCGATCTCGAGGCGACCAGCGCCGACGATGTGCAGGCCCGGTAACGGTTTGCCGGCTGAGAGCAGCTCCTCACCCGCCTCGAGCAGCCTGACCTCGGTGCGATCGGTGATGAGCGCGCGCATCGACTCGTCCAGGCTGTCGCCCAGCGGACCCATGGTGGCGCCCGCCAGGGCCTGAAAGCGATCGGCCACCGTGCGCAGCTCGTCCGCCACCCAGGGGCACGAGGCGATGGCGCTCTCGAAGTCTTCTACCTGCCACACGGCGAGCTCTGCTCCCTCGCCCAGCGCTACCACTCGCATGGCGACGCCGTCGGCGAGGTTGCCGCGACAGAACACCGGCTCGCCGACGCTCGCGCGAGCACAGGCCAGGTCGGCGA
>DATLIL010001068.1:0-8624 GCA_035539475.1 Polyangiaceae bacterium | reverse complement strand
CGCTGGCAGCGCGCGAGCCGCGTCGATGCCGAGCTGCGCGCGGAGGGCGCGCGCAGCCGTCAGTCGCAGCGGCGTGCTCCTGATCAGAGCCGCCAGCGCGGCGAGGGGGTGACCTGACAAGCGTCCGAGCGCGAACATGGGCTGCCATTTCCGCCGCCCGGCGGCTGCTAGTCAAACCGAACGTTGATAGTCTCTGTCTATCAAAAAGCGAGAAATGATGTATTGGAGTAATGCAGCCACCAGGGACATGGTGTGTTCACGCGGTGGCAGCGAGCCACGGCGCAGGAGAACTGAACGAAACATGCGAACCGTAGGCGACCACTTCCCGCAATTCGACCTTCAGGCCGTGACCAGCCTGCAGCCTGGCAAGGAGTTTCAGACGATCGGCTCGGCGAGCTATCCGGGCAAGTGGCGGGTCGTCTTTTTCTGGCCGATGGACTTCACCTTCGTCTGCCCGACGGAAATTGCGGAGTTCGGCCGGCGGAACCAGGACTTTGCCGACCGCGACGCGCAGCTCCTGGGCGTCAGCACGGACACTCACTTCGTGCACCTGGCCTGGCGGCGCGATCACCCCGACCTCCGGGATCTGCCGTACCCGATGCTGGCCGACACCAAGCGCGAGCTGTCGAGCGAGCTCGGTGTGCTGCACAAGGAGGACGGCGTACCGCTGCGCGCGACGTTCGTGGTCGACCCACAGGGCGTGATCCGCCATGTCAGCGTCAACGACCTCTCGGTAGGCAGGAACGTCGACGAAGTGCTGCGCCTGCTCGACGCTTTTCAGACCGACGAGCTCTGCCCCTGCAACTGGAAGAAGGGCGACAAGACGCTCGAGGCGGCATGAGCTCGCTCGAAGAGATCCGCAGCGCGCTGCCGGCGGCCGCGCGCGACATCAAGCTCAACCTGCAGAGCGTGTTGATGCAGAGCACGCTCTCGCTGGCGCAGCGCTGGGGCGTCGCGGTCGCGTCGGCGATCGCGGCGCGCAACCCGCGCCTGATCGCCGCCGTGCTGGCCGATGCGCGCGCCCTGGTGAGCGACGCGGTGATCGAGGACGCCAGTGCGGCCGCCGCGCTGATGGCGATGAACAACGTGTACTACCGCTTTCGACACATGGTGGGTAAGGCCGCCTACTCGCAGAAGCCGGCGCGCCTGCGCATGAACAGGCTGGCGAGCCCCGCCACCAACGCCACGGACGTCGAGCTCTTCTCGCTGGCCGTGAGCGCGATCAACGGCTGCGAGGTGTGCGTGCAGTCACACGAGCGGGCGGTGCTCGAAGGCGGTCTGAGCGAGGACCACGTACACGACGCCGTGCGCATCGCGGCCACCGTTCACGCCGCGGCCGTGGCGCTGGACGGCGACGTCCAAGCTGCGGAAACACCCGTAGCGGCGCAGTAGCGGCCCTTGATCCGGCCTCTGGCCCCCGAGGGGTGCTCCTGGGCCAGAGGCCTCAGCAGGGTTCAGGTTTCCGGCGCAAGCATGCGCGGTATTTCGCGAATCCAGATGTAGGTTCGCGGCGGGGGCGTGAACCGGGCGGAAGCATTGAAAAACGGCCGTGCCGTTGCTACTACTGCCCGCCGTGTCGAGCTCTGCAAAATACAATATTCCCGTCGACGAACTCCCCATGAACGCGGAGGCGATCAAGGAGAGCTTCGTCAACCACGTGCAGCACACCCAGGGTAAACACCCGAGCGCTGCCACGCGCCTCGACCACTTCATCAGCCTGGCGCGCACGGCGCGCGATCGCATGTTCGATCGCTGGACGCGCACGTGGAGCAAGCGCGAGCGCCAGCAGCCCAAGGTCGTCTACTACCTGTCGATGGAGTACTTGCTCGGGCGTCTGCTCGAGGACGGGCTCGTCAACCTGGGCGTGCTCGGTGACACCAGCAAGGCGCTGTCGTCGATGGGCGTGCAGCTGCCCGAGGTGCTGGAGCAGGAGCCCGATGCCGGCCTCGGCAACGGCGGCCTGGGACGCCTGGCGGCCTGCTTCCTCGACTCGATGGCCACGCTCGGCATCGCCGGCATGGGCTACGGCCTGCGCTACGACTACGGCATCTTCCGCCAGGAGGTCGTCGGCGGGATGCAGAACGAGGCGCCCGACGGCTGGCTGCAGTACGGCAACCCGTGGGAGATCGCGCGCCCCGAGCGCACCGTCAAGGTTCGCTTCGGCGGCCGCGTCATCCAGTACACGGGCAGCTCGGGTCGGCTCGTGCACGAATGGATCGACACCTACGACGTGCTCGCGCTGCCGTACGACGTGCCGGTGCCCGGCTACAACAACAACGTCGTCAACACGCTGCGGCTGTGGTCGGCCCGAGCCACCGCCGACTTCGACATCTCGTACTTCAACCGCGGCGACTTCATCCGCTCGGTCGAGGAGAAGAGCCAGAGCGAGACGATCACGCGCGTGCTCTACCCCAACGACCACACGCCCGCTGGCAAGGAATTGCGGCTCCGTCAGGAGTATTTGCTGGTTTCCGCCACGCTGCAGGACGTGATTGCGCGCCACCTGCGCTACCACGCGGACCTGTACAACCTGCACGAGCAGGCCATTTTCCAGATGAACGACACGCACCCGGCGCTGGCCGTCGCCGAGCTGATGCGTCTGCTGGTCGACGTGCACGGGGTGCCCTGGGACCACGCCTGGCCGCTGACCAAGCGCTGCCTGGCCTACACCAACCACACCATCATGCCCGAGGCGCTCGAGCGCTGGCCGGTGTGGTTGATGGAGCGCGTGCTGCCGCGGCACCTGCAGCTGATCTACGAGATCAACCATCTCCACCTCGTCGAGGTGAAGAAGCGCTTCCCCGGCGACGAGGACCGCGTCGGCCGCATGTCGATCGTGGAGGAGGGCGCCGAGAAGCGCATCAGCATGGCCAACCTCGCCATCGTCGGCTGCTCGCGCGTGAACGGCGTGTCCGAGCTGCACTCGCACCTCTTGCGCGAGAACCTGTTCCGCGATTTCTACGAGCAGGAGCCGGCCAAGTTCATCAATCAGACCAACGGCGTGACGCCGCGGCGCTGGCTACTCAAGTGCAACCCCGGCCTGAGCAAGCTGATCACCTCACGCATCGGGCACGGCTGGGAGACCGACCTCGACCAGCTGTCGCGGCTCGTGCCCTACGCCACCGACCCGGAGCTGCAGCAAGAGTGGCAGGCCGTGAAGCGGGCCAACAAGGAGCGCCTGGCCGACGCGCTCTTCCGCCAGCACGGCATCGAGATCGATCCGACGCACCTGATCGACTCGCACGTGAAGCGCATCCACGAGTACAAGCGCCAGCTGCTCAACATCCTGCACGTCATCTCGCTGTACCAGCAGTACAAGAGCAAGCCCCCGTTCGACGCCGTGCCGCGCACCTTCATCTTCGGCGGCAAGGCCGCGCCGGCCTACGACATGGCCAAGCGTATCATCCACCTGATCAGCTCCGTTGGCGCCACGATCAACGCGGATCCCGCCGTGCGCAAGTTCCTGCGCGTGGTGTTCATTCCGAACTACAGCGTCTCGCTGGCCGAGCTCATCATCCCGGCCAGCGACGTGTCCGAGCAGATCTCGACCGCGGGCACCGAGGCCTCCGGCACCGGCAACATGAAGTTTGCGCTCAACGGCGCGCTCACCGTCGGCACGCTGGACGGCGCCAACATCGAGATCAAGGACGCCGTCGGCGAGCAGAACATGTTCCTGTTCGGCCTCACCGCGCAGCAGGTCGCGCAGTCGCGTGAGAGTGGCTACGACCCGCAGGCCGTCTACTACGCCGAGCCGATCCTGCGGCAGGCGCTCGACGCCGTCAGCGGCGGGGTCTTCTCTCCTGACGACCACGGCCGCTTCCGTCCCGTCGTCGACAGCCTGCTCTACGGCGGCGACCAGTACATGGTGCTGGCCGACTTCCTCAGCTACATGCACTGCCAGCGCAGCGTCGAGGCCGCCTATCACGATCAGGCCGGCTGGACGCGCCGCGCGATCCTCAACGTGGCGCAGATGGGTCGCTTCTCCAGCGACCGCACCATCCTCGGCTACGCGCGCGACATCTGGGGCGTGTACGTTCCGCCGCAGACGCCGCAAGGCAAGATCACCTCGATCCCGCCGTCACGGTGAACCCGGCGGGGTTCGAGCCCCAGGGCGCACTTTCGAAAATCCTCTGGCGCGGTGCCCGACGCCGGACGTCGATCAGTCCGGCGTCCGACGTCGTTACCTGGCGTCGCAGCAAGCTCTCAGCGTTCGGGATCGCGTGCTGGGCCATTGTTTCTCTGGGCCATCCCGTGCTGACCTGGTCATTCGCGCCGTGGCTCTCCGTGGCGTTCGGTGTGGTCCTGGTGCCGTTCGGCGTTCTCTTTGCGTGGCTGGCCGTCGTCACGGCCGTCTGCAGCTACGCCCTTCGGATCGAGGGAGACGAAGCCTCCCTGACCCGGAGACCGATCGGGCTGTACGGTGGACCCCGTCGCTTTTCGCTCGCCGAGCTCCGCGCGGCCAGAGTCGCAGCCGTTCGCAACGGCGATGGGGTGGTCATCCGGGGCTCCCGTGGCGACCACTCGATCGACCTGGATTCGTACGAGCAGGCCAAGCTGCTCGAGTCGCTGTTGCAGCAGGCAGCCGGCGCGGAGCGAGTGGCTCGGGAACTCGGGGCCCCCGCCGTTGTCTCCAACCAGGATGAGCACTGACAGGCGGCGCGCGCATCTCCGACTGCTCCGCGCGCTGGCGCAGCGATTGTCCCTGGGTTCGCTGCTGCTCAGGGCCTGGGCCGTGCTGACGGTGGTGGGGCTGGCCGCGGTCGGCGCCGATCCCGTGCGGCAGCGCCTGACGTGGCTCGTCGTCGCCTTCGCCATCGCCTGCTGGCTGCTCGACGCCCACCTGCTGCGCCAGCGGCGGCTCTACGGCAAGGTGTATCAGAGGGCTCGTGTCGCACCCGAGGCGCACATCGATTTCTCCCTGAATACGAGCGCCGTCGAAGACGACGCGGACGACTGGTCGTCGCTGGCGTTCTCCAAGGCGCTCTTGCTCTTCCACGGCAGCATTCTTGCTGCGCTCGTGGTGATCGGGCGCTTGGCGTAGGGGTGCTAGAAGGACGGTCGATGCCCTTCCTCGAGCTCCGCCTGACGGAAACATTCGCCGAGGTGCTCCAGGCTCTGCGCTCCGACGCGGCTTTTCGATCTCGTTTCAACGCGCTCCTGGCCGAGCTGCCTTTCACGGCGTTTCGCTGGGAGCTGCCGGCGCTGACCACCGCGTCGGTGACCCGGCAGTTCGAGTGCGTCGCGGTGGATGATCCGTACCTGGCGCGCCCTGCGGATCCCACGGACTTCAGCGAGCACCTCGAGCACGCCACAGCCGACGTGCTCGAGTTTCCGAATCTCGGCGGCGACGCGATCCTGGTCGTGCCCTGCGCTCGCGGCGAAGCTTCGGCCTATGCTCATCTCGGGGCCTTCGTGCGCGGCGCGCCTCCAGCGCAGAGAGATGCCCTGTGGCGAGTCGTCGGTGAGGCGACCAGCCGGCGGCTCTCGGCCAAGCCCGTCTGGCTCAGCACGGCTGGCGCTGGGGTGCCGTGGCTGCACGTCCGCCTCGACGATCGGCCCAAGTACTACGCCCACGCTGCCTATCGGGCCGCGACTTGAGCCGATTTTCGGCGCTCCGCTGCGCTCACGAAGGGGCGGTTGCGCGTTCGGGCGGCCGGGGGCACGATGGCGGGGTTCGCGAAGGAAAGAAGGAGAAAAGAAGATGTCGCAGCTCGAGTCTCTGAGGAAGGTCACCACCGTCGTCGCCGATACCGGAGACATCGAGTTGATCAAGAAGTACCGGCCCCAGGACGCGACCACGAATCCTTCGCTCCTGTTCAAGGCTGCGCAGATGCCGCAGTACAAGAACCTGGTGGAGGAAGCCGCCTCCTACTGCGCCAAGCACGCCGGCAGCGCGGCCGAGCGCACGGACGTGTTCATGGACAAGCTGGCCGTCAACTTCGGCCTCGAGATCCTGGAGATCATTCCCGGTCGCGTCTCGACCGAGGTCGACGCCGCGCTGAGCTTCGACCGCCAGGCCACGCTCGACAAGGCGCATCGCCTGATCGGCCTCTACGAAGAAGCGAAGGTTCCGCGCGAGCGCATCCTGATCAAGATCGCCAGCACGTGGGAAGGCATTCAGGCGGCGGCCCAGCTCGAGAAAGAGGGCATCCACTGTAACCTCACGCTGCTCTTCAGCTTCGCTCAGGCCGTGGCCTGCGCCGAGGCCGGTGTCACGCTGATCTCGCCCTTCGTCGGCCGGATCTACGACTGGTACAAGAAGAGCCGCGGCGTGCAGGACATCCCGCTCAGCGAGGATCCGGGCGTCGAGAGCGTGCGCAGCATCTACACGTACTACAAGAAGTACGACTACAAGACCGAAGTCATGGGCGCGAGCTTCCGCAAGGTCGAGCAGGTGCTCGAGCTCGCCGGCTGCGATCTCCTCACGATCAGCCCCGATCTGCTGGAGAAGCTCCAGGCCGCGAGCGGTGATGTCAGCGCCAAGCTCAATGTCGCCGCCGCCAAGGCCGCCGACGTGCCGCGCATCACCCTCGACGAAAAGGCCTTCCGCTGGCTGCACAACGAAGACGCCATGGCCTCGGACAAGCTCTCCGAGGGCATCCGCGCCTTCCACGCCGACGCCAAGAAGCTCGCCGAGTACGCCAAGGGCGCTGTCGCGAACGCGGCCTAGCGCGGCCCGACCTGCATCGTCACACCCAGCCACACAAGCGAAGCTGTGCGCTGGGGAAGGCCAAGGTGCGACCGGATTGTCGGTCAAGCTCCGGCCGGCATCTCGACGCGAGGTCTTTCGCGTTACCTTTCGAAGCATGTGGGATGCTCGAAACAGCAGAGCGTGGGGATGCGTGCTGCCGCTGGCAGCGTTGTTGCTCTTGCCCGGATGCAGCGGCGCGGAAGTAGTGGCGGCGCCTGCGCCCGAGAAAGTCGAGGTCTCCATCCACCACGCGGAAGGTGCCGGGCGCGCAGCACTCGACAGGTTGGCCGAGATTCACGAGGCGCGTCGTCCCAACGCAGACGTCACTATACATTTTCCGCTGGGCGTGAGGCCGCTCGAGCCGACCAGCGACACCTTCCAGGCGAGCATGGGTCATCGCCTGTTCAGGTGGCTGACGCCCGGCGACGTTCAGCTCGAACCTGTGACGCAAGGCGACTGGAGCATCCCGCACGAGCTCCTGGACGTGAACACCAAGGACGGAGTGCTCTATGGCGTCCCGATCAGCGTCATCCGCTACTCCACCTTCTTCTACAACCCGGTGCTGCTCAAATCCTACGGCATCAAGGTCGACGAGCTGAACCAGCCCGGCATGGCTGGTGTGCAGGCATTGCTCGACGCCTGCGCGACGCTCGCGGCTGATCCCGTCAATCCCATCGAGCAACCCTTCGCGCTCGGTAACATCTACGAGTGGACCCTCGACATGCTCTTCTGGGAAGCCCTGTTCCCCGCGATCGTGGGTCCCGACTACTACACGAGGTTCTGGAGCGGACACGCTGACCCGGTGAACGAGCCCGAGCTCGAGGACGCGCTCGCCGTTCTGCTCGAGCTGTCGCAGTACTTCAACGCTGACTCGGCCGAGATCGATTTCCCCGAGGTGCTCGACCGCATCGCCGAGGGTGAGTGCGCCTTCGGCCAGCAAGGTGAGTGGGGCGCCGACATGCTCGTCGCCCACGGCTACTCGAACGGGGCTGAATTCGGAGTGATGCCGTTTCCGGGTACAGCGGACATCTTTCTCTTCTCGGAAGACTCATTCCCGATCGTCGCGGGTACCGGGAACTACGCCGCAACCCAGGAGTTCTTGAACACCGTCGCCACCGAGGAAGCACAGATCGAGGTCAACAGGCTCAAGGGCACGCTGCCCGCGCTCACCGGCATCGACATCGACGCCCACCCGTTCAACGACGCGCAGAAGGCATCATACGCGCACTTCACCAGCGCCTCCTACCGGCTGCCGGCCGTCCACGGCTTCAAGTCCGATGACGTGATGCCGGACCTGAGCTCGATCATGAAAGTCATGATCGAGACGCAGAACACTCGTGAGCTCAGGGCCTACGTTGCAGCGAACTACGCGCTCCTCGCGCAGTGAATCGCTAGAACGACCAGCCCAGGTTCGCGTTCAGCAGCGGAATGATGTCCTTCTGCTCGTCCGAGTCGGTGTTGCCGGCGTTGTCGGACGTTTCACCCCTGATCGCGATGTACTCGAAGCCGCCCTGAATGGCGAAGGTGAAGCCGCCACTGGTGAGCACCTTGTAACCAACGAAGGGGCCGACCGCGACACCGTCGGCGACGCCGGTGATGTCGGTGTCGCCCAGGTTGTCGCCGGACACGCGGATCCAGAGAACTTCCGCGCCGAGCTGCAGGCTCTTGAAGTCCTTGAGCGGGTAGCCGGTGAGCTGGCCGCCGAACTCCACGACGTCGAGCTCGAGGTCGCTGATCGCCGGGTCCGAGCTTTCGACCGTGACCGCACCGTAGCCGCCGATCAGCGCGAGGCTGAAGTTCGGGAAGATGCGAGCCTCGACCTGAGCCTCGAACAGCGGCATCAGTAGATGCAGCGGTGAGAGTGTGATGGAGACGTCACGCGGCGGCGGCTCCTGCGCCACGGGAGGGGGCGGGGGCTCGTAGGTCTCTTGCC
>DATLIL010001067.1:0-19077 GCA_035539475.1 Polyangiaceae bacterium | reverse complement strand
CCGCTGCCTGGACCACGCCCGATACCGGAGAGAGCCTGGTCGGAGCTTCCGTGACGCGCCCGGGCGGCCCAGTCCGCGGCACGGGTGTGAGCGGTCCGGTCGCGGCGCTGCTCGTGCTGCTGGCCGTCGCCCAGGGCGCGCTCTTCGTGCTCACCTACTGGTGGCTGACGCGCACCAGTCCCACGACCGCAGCGAACGAGGCCAGCAGCGCAAAGAGCGCCGCAGTGCAAAGCGCCGCGCCGGCGTCGTCAGCACCGGCCGCCGTGCTCGTGCCCGCAGCTCCATCGCAGAGCCCGACGATCACGCCGAGCGAGCCGGCGCCGGTTGCCGAAGCGCCGCCGCCCAGCGCCGCTCCCATTCAGCCGCTGGGCGTCGACGAGTCGGGAGTGAAGGCGCCCACCTGCGAGGAGCTGCTCGAAGGCGTCGCCGTACCCGACGGTGCTTTTCCGGGTGCCGCGTACGAGCAGCAACGTCACGCCGAAAAGTCGCTCGTGCGCGGCAACGTGGACGAGGCTCAACGCGCCTACTGCAAGGCAGCACACTGGCAGAAGAGCGCGACGCGCTACATCGATCTCGCGCAGCTGATGTTGATCCGGCGTGACGGCGCGCAGGTCGCCGCCTGGGCCAAGCGCGCCCTGGAAGTGAACCCCGGCAACACCAAGGCTCTCGGCATCCTGGGTGACGGCCTGGCGCGCATCGGCGACATTCCCGGCGCCACGAAGGCCTGGTTCGAGGCGCTGGGGACGCCCGATCCTTCGCCGCTGCAGAAGCAGGACTTCGTGCAGACCTCGCTGCAAGAAGCGCAGCTCTCGATGTTCAAGCGCGACTGGCCGCGCGCCGAGCGCTTCTACCGCCGCGTGATCCTGGTCGAGCCGGAGAGCCTCAAGGCCGCGCTCGGGCTGGCCGGCAGCCTGCTGAAGCTGGGTGACGGCAAGTCGTCGCTGCGCTGGGCACAGCGGGCGCTGGTGATCGATCCCCGCAGCGCCGCCGCGCGGGTGGCGCTCGGCGACGCGCAGCTGGCTCTCGGTCAGCAAAACGCGGCCGAGAACGAGTGGCGTGAAGCGCTGGGCCTCGATCCGAACAACGGCGAAGCGCGGATGCGCCTGGCGAAAGCAGCCAAAGCGAAGTAGTTCAAGGGTCGAGCCATGACCCAGCAGAGCCTGTTCGACGAGCTCGGCGGAGAGCCGGTGCTGCGCAAGATCATCGATCGTTTCGTCGATCGTCTGTTCGACGACGTGATGATTGGCTTTTTGTTCCAGGCGGGGTCGGCCACCCGCGAGCGCATCAAGGAGAAAGAGTTCGAGCTCGCGGCCCAGCACCTGGGCGCGCCGGTCGAGTATACTGGGCGCCCGCTACAGACCGCCCACCGCCGGCACAAGATCATGACGGGCCATTTCATGCGCCGCCTGCAGATCCTGAAAGACACCCTCGACGAGCACGGCGTCTCCGAGCGCGTGCGCCGGCACTGGGTGGACCTCACGCTCGAGCAGATGCCGCTCGTCATGAACCCCGAAAACGATCAGTGCCAGCCGCCGCCGGCAAGGAAGGGCGATTGAGCCGCTCGGCGCTGCTGCTGCTCGGTCCGTTTGGGCTCCTGGCCTGCGCCACGGCGGGTTCGGCCTGGATCGAGGAGCCGCTGCCAGGGGCGGAAGACGGCTTCTACGAGCCGCTGCTGAACGAGCCGATGCCGAGCGCACAGGCCGGCAAGGCGCCGCCAGCACCGCGCGCTCGCACGCTGGGACAGGCCGAGCAGCCCCCGAGCACGCCAGCCAGCACCAGCGGGTCCGCAGACGCGCCGCGCGCTGGCGTGGCGGGCGGTCGTTCGCTCGGAACGTTCCGCAACACCTATTACGACTTCCCGAGCGAGCTCGATTTCGAGGGCACCGACGTCGAGCTCAAGAACGCGGAGTGCAAGACCATCGCCAGCGTCCGGCGCGGCTTCTTCGAGGCCGTGTGCGTGCAGGGCAGCGGCACGCTGCGCCAGGGCACGACCGTGAGCTTCAACAAGCGTGACTGCGCCTGCGCCGAGGTTTGCCCGCGCACCAACCAGAAGATCTGCTTCGATGCGCTGGAGCCCAAAGAGTACCCCTGGGGTCGCGGTGCCACCGGCAAGCCGATCACGCCGCTGCTCACCGTCGCGGTCGACATCGACGTGATCCCGCTCGGCACCCCCATCTACGTGCCCGAGTACGACGGCGCGCCTCGTGATCCCGAGGAACGGACGCAGCACGACGGCTGCTTTATCGCTCAGGATCGCGGGCTCAAGGTGAAGGGCCAGCACATCGACGTCTTCACCGGCCACCGCGCGATGACTCAGCTGTGGAACCGCCTGATCCCCAGCAACAAGGGCGTTACCGTGATACTCGATAGCCCGCGTTGTGCCCGGGCCAATCCGTAGGCTCAAGGGATCCAGCGAGGATTGAACATCGAGCTCAGCCGCCGCTTGAGCTCTGGCCACACTCGACGGCGTTCTTGCGTGCCTACTCGTTCCCAGCGCCGCACCCAGTGGTGCCCGTACTCCCGGAACCAGTTAGCGTCGCGAGTACCCGGATAGCGCTCTGCTCGGGGATCGATCGCCATGGCAAGAAAGATGAGCCTGCCAGCGGCCATGACAAGGGTCGCATGGCGCGGTGCTTGCTTGCCGATCCCCAAATGAAGGTCCTGCTCGCCCTGGACGGCTCGAGAGTTTCGGCATTCGCCACGCGCGAAGTCGCTGAGCGACCGTGGCCGGAAGGAACCACCGTGCGGGTCTTGTCCGTCGCGCATCTGATCCCGCCGACGACGCCCTTCTTCAACGAGGTCACGTTCGAGTACGAGCGCGTCGTCACCGAGTTCATGGACGCTGCCCGGGAGATCGCCGTGCGCGGAGCCGATGAGCTCGAAGCGGCGGGCCTGCGCGCCGAGAGCGCGGTCCGCCAGGGTGATCCACGGCTGTCGATCCTGGACGAGGCCAAGGATTGGGGCGCCGAGCTCATCATCGTCGGCTCGCACGGTCGCACCGGCGTCGAGCGCTGGTTGATGGGCAGCGTCGCCGAGTACGTGGTGCGCCACGCGCCCGTCTCGGTCGAGGTCGTGCGGGCGCCGCCCGAGCCGAGCACTCCTGAAAAACGCGCACCCAGCTCGGCTTCCAAGACCCCCGAACGTCCGCAGTTTCAGTCGCGCTGAAGTTGCCGCGTAGCGTCCGGTGCTGGGCTACGATGGCGAGCTCATGCGCCGCACCCCAGCCGCGATGTTACTGCTCGCCGTGGGCACGCTCTGGAATTGCGGAGGACGCAGCCCGATCGAGGCCTACCAGAAAGGTGGACCACTCGGTCAGGGGAACAACGGCGCGGACGGCGGCGACAGTGGCGGCAGCGGTGGCAGCAGCGGCGGTGAAGCGGCAAGCGGCGGAAGCAGCGGTTGCGGTCCGAAGGGCAACATCGCTCATGACCCCTTCAACTGCGGCGAGTGCGGCCACGTCTGCGCCGAAGACGAAGCGTGCGTCCAGGGAAGCTGCCAGCCGCTCTGCGATATTTGCGACGGTGAGTGCGTCGACTTCGACGTCGACCCCGATCATTGTGGCTCGTGCCTCGTGGCCTGCGGCGCCGGCGAGGTCTGCTCCGGCGGCCTCTGTGGCTCGAGCTGCGGCGGAAACCTGACCGCCTGCAGCGGCTCCTGCGTCGACCTCGAGCTCGATCCGAACCACTGCGGCGCCTGCGGTAATCCCTGCGCCTCCCCGGCGTTGTGCTCGGTGGGCCAGTGCGGAGCGACCTGCATCGGCGGCACCACCCAGTGCGGCGACCTCTGCGTCGACACCGAGAACGATCCCGAGCACTGCGGCAACTGCTCCACGATCTGCGGCGAGGGCCTGGTCTGCTCCCAGTCCGAGTGCAGCGTGAGCTGCAACGGCGGGACCACCCTGTGCGGCGACGGCTGTGTCGACACCAGCGTCGACCCCGATCATTGCGGAGGCTGCGAGCAGGAGTGCGGCGCAAACGAGGTCTGCTCACAGGGCACGTGCGCCTCGGTCTGCGGCGGCAACCTGAAGAAGTGCGGCGACGTCTGCGTCGACAACCAGACTGACGCCGCCCACTGCGGCGACTGCGACGTCGTCTGCGGACCGGGCCAGGACTGTGTCGACGGCGAGTGCAAGGACTGCGACTCGAGCGTGGAGGACTGCGACAACGACAACTGGTTCGTGGCCGACGGCGACTGCTGCGACAAACCCGGCGGCTGTGGCAACGACCCCAGCCTGGTCAACCCCGGCGCGCTCGAGGTGCTCGGCAACGGCGCCGACGACGACTGCAACGGCAAGATCGACCTGTTCGACACCGACATCCTCGAGCAGTGCGACGACGGCATCGCCTCGGACTCGGACGATGCGTTCGACTACGCGCGCGCCATGGGCGTGTGCCGCGTGACGGAAGAAGAGCCCTCCCAGCCCAGCCAGCGCACCTGGGGCCTGATCGACGCCAAGCTCCTGCGCGCCGACGGCACTCCGCTGGGCGAGCCGCGCGCGCGCTCGGTGCGCCACAACTTCGGCAACATCCCGGCCACGCAAGGCGACGTCATGGCCGTGCTCTCCACCGGCATCGCCTCCGACGGCTCACAGACCGACCCGGGACCCAACGGCGGCGCACCGTCGAGCGACAACGTGAGCCTGACGCACTCGCCGGCGAGCTCGGTCGACATCAGCGCCTGCGGCGAAACCTACTGCGTGAACGACTGGTACGGCACGGCGAACCCGCCGCTCAAGCTCGCCGATCGCCTGCCGCGCGCCCCCGACTGCGGCGCCGACGTGGCCGTACCCCTGGCCAACGACTCGGTCATGCTGGTGCTGCGCCTGCGCGCTCCCACCAACGTGCGCGCCTTCTCGTTCAACTCGTACTTCCTGTCCGCCGAGTACCCCGAGTACGTGTGCAGCGCCTTCAACGACCAGTTCGTCGCGCTGGTCGACACCCCCGCAGGTGTGCCCGCGCCGATCCCGAACCCGCTCGACAAGAACCTGCTCGTCTACACCCAGGGCGGCGACCTCTGGCCCATCGGCATCAACGTGGCCAAGGGCACGAGCCTGTTCTCCGTCTGCGCGCCGCAAGCCAGTAACCCGTGCTGGAGCACCTGGGTCAACGAAAGCAGCTGCTCACTCGGCGCGGGCGATCTCACCGGCACCGGCTTCGAGGCTCCCCCGGACGCCGCAGATCCCGCCTGCACCATCGGGGGAGGCACGCACTGGCTCACCACCGCCGGCAACGTGCTGCCCGGCGAGATCGTCGAGCTCCGCATCGTCATCTGGGACGTCGGCGACACCGGCTTCGACAGCGCCGCCCTGATCGACGGCTTCCAGTGGCTGCCCAGCGCCACGCTGCCCGGCACCAACTGATTCGCCAGCTGCCCCCACTCGCGGTGCTCGGCTGCGCCTGCGCGCCGCGGTCTCCCCCAAGCGCTCGCAGACTCGCGCGGGGGAGACCCACAGAGAGTGACAGCGCCAGAGGCAGTGACAGAGGCAGTGCCGGTGACAGTGACAGTGACGGTGGCAGAATCAGGGTGATCGCTATTGGCGCCGGCCGCGCTCCGCGCGTTGCCTACGTGGCTTGAAGCGCGACAGGCATTGCCGTTGCGGCGTATTCCCTGATCCGGACGACAAAGCGATCGCGTACGGCTGGGCTTGCCAAACTGTGCCAGGTTTCGCGGTCTGGATCTTGCTACGCTGCGGGTATGCGCGGCATCGTGGCACTCGCCTTGGTCCTGCTCGCCTGCGGCAAGACTGCAGACGACGACCCCAAAGGGAGCGACGAGATCGGGGGCAGCGCAGGAAGTGCAGGAAGCGCGGGCGGTGCCGGACGCGCTGGTGACGGAGGTAACGCGGGTAACGCGGGTAACGCGGGTGCTGCCGGCGATTGCTACTCGCCCGACGACGTGACCGCCGCCAGGGCGAGCGATCCCGATGGCGGCTGCGCTTGTGACGGGGATGCCGTCTGCGCGCTGGCCAAGGACGGCAGCGGCCGGATCGGCTTGCAGTGCCTGGAAGGTCGCTGGCAGGTGGCGGAAGACGACCCCTGTGCGCCCGTGCCGGCCCAGGGTGACTGCAGCAGCGACGGCGTGTGCGATGCCGGACAGACGTGCACGCCGCAAGCGCCGGGCGGCGAGCGCTCGTGCGAGCCCTTACCCGAGGAGGCCACGAGCTGCGCAAACGAGAACCCCTTGGACGAGTGCTGCACGAGCGACGAATGCGCGGCCGGCAGGTGTTACCCCGGATTCAAGAATCCCGGCTTCGTGTGCGGCGTCAATCCGGCACAGCCCGCGAACCTCTGCCTCGCGGCGGCTTGCACGAGCGACGCAGATTGCGGCGCATCCGAAGTGTGCGCCGGAACGAGCGAGCTCCAGCGGTGTTTGCCGGCGGGCTGTCGATCGGACGCAGACTGCAGCGCCGAAGCCGGTGGTCGCTGCACCTGGATCAGCGGAGGCTGCTGCGGCCCTCTCGACCCGTACCTGCGCGTGACCCAGCTCGCCTGCGTCTACCCGAGCGGGTGGTGCGAGAGCGACCAGGACTGCGGAGTCCCGACGCCCTACTGCGTCGTCGTCGACGGGCGCGGGCAATGCACCGCGAGCTGCCACTAGGCGCTAGCTCGCGAGCTTCAGGGTGCGCAGGAGGTCGGCGACCCTGGCGAAGGCCTGGCTGCGCCCAAATTGGAGCAAATGTCCGCCTTGCCAGGTGTGGAGCGGCGCGCCGAGGTGAGTGGCGATGCGGCGGGCGTGAGAGACGGGCGTGATGCGATCGGCGCGCGCGCCAATGACGAGCGTGCGCTCGCGAGCGAGCAGCGACGGGGAGCGCAGCGGACTGACGGGAGCGTGAATGCGTTCGAGCAAGGCGTGCTCGCGCGCGGCGAGCTCCGGCGCGGGACTGAGCGAGTTCTGCTCCAGCGCGAAGTCGGCGAGCGACGCCAGCGGGATGATCGGCACCAGAAAATCGATCTCGGGGTCGAGCGTGGCAGCGAGCGACGCGGTGTAGCCGCCCAGACTCATGCCGAGCAAGCCGAGGGACTGGTGCCCGCGCTCGCGCAAGAAGCGCATCACGCTGCGCAGGTCGAGCATGGCCTGGCGGAAGCCCTCGTTGGCGAAGCGTGGATCCTTGCCAGGGAACTCGGGTGCGCCCCGGCGTAGCGGGTCGGCGCGGGTGCCGTGGAAAGGCAACACGAACAGCGCGACGTCGAGCCCCAGCGCGTCGAACCAACCGATCGGCCAGATGCGTTGCTCGACGGCGAACTTGCCCGTCATGTAGCCGTGAACGATGAGCGCCAGCGGCCGCGGGCGCTCGCGCGTGAACAGACGAAGGGCGGCGACGCCGTTTTGCTGGGTGCGTCCGTAGCGCTCGGTCAGGTCCGACAGGTAGCAACGGTAGGCGCTGGGCCAGGTCAGATCGAGGATCTCGACACCGCGCCCTAGCTCGCCGACGCGCCGTTGCGTGGGACTGAGTGAGACCGGCGGCAGGTGGTAGTCCGCAGGCCGGAGCTCCGCGTAGCGCGACGCCATGGCCTCGAGCGCCTCGATGCGCTCCTCGCTGTGTTGATCCGGAACGGGTCGATCGTTGGTCGCGGCTCGCACCGCGCGGGTCACCGCTCGATCGAAGGCCGCGGAGGCCATACCAACGACATTCTCGGTGAAGCGGCGAATCATGCGCGGAGGGTGCGATCGTAGAAGTGCAAGAGCTCGAGGCTGCCGATCTCCTGCAGCCAGGTCTGGCTGTGGGGCCCGGGAGTGAGCGAGAACGTGACGCCGAGACCTCGCTCCCGCAAGCGCCTGGTCAGCCGCTCCGAGGGTGGGCGGAAGGGATCGTCGCGCGACGTGGCAATGCGTAGCGGGCGCGCGCCGACCTTGTCGAAGGCTTCGGCGATGCGCCGCGCGTAGAGGTCGGCCACGCTGGTGCGCATCGCGCCCTGAACGCAGCCGATCGCACCGAACAGCTCCGGGCGCCGCAAGAAGACCTCGAGCGCAACGTAGCCGCCGAGCGAGACACCGTCGAGACCGACGCTCGGAACAGCGAGCGGCACGCCCAGACGGCTCTTCAGCTCCGGCAGCAGTGTGTCGCCGAGCCAGTCGGCGTAACGATCGAGCGCGCCGAGCTTGGAAGGAGCCTCGTAGACGTTGGGCGTGAACGGGCAGGCGATGGCGAAACCCTGAAACGGCCGCTGCCCGAGCTCGTCGTTGATGACCTTGAGCTGGTCGTCGGTGAGGTATTTCACGCGGGGCAGCACGCGCACGACCGGGGGGTTCGAGAGCCGCTCGTACGCCTTGAGCAGGCCGTAGGGCTTGGACCAGGCCTCGATGCCGAGGCGCTCGTCGATCGTCTCGCCCAGGCCGTGGCAGAGCACGAGCAGACGCTTGGGCGGCGTCTGCCTGGGAACGAGGAGCAGACAGCGCCGCGCGAGCTTCTTGTCACCGGGTAGGTGTAGATCGACCGCGTCGAGAGCTGGCGCCGCGGCCCCCTGCGCCGGCCCCGAGACGAACGCCGCGCCCAGCGCCCCGAGGGCTGCCAGGACTTCGCGACGACGGACGCTCATTACCTAGAACTATACCGCGTCTGGGCGGGCGCGCCGGTCGCCGAGCAGCCACCAGCCGAAGCACGCGGCCAGAACGCCGACAACGCAGTGCCAGGCCGCGATCTCGTGCTGATGCCCCGTGGGACCGTAGCGCTCCGAAATAATCACCGCTGCGTTGTACAACGCGTGGCTCAGCAGCGACGGCGTGACCGAGCGCGTCTGCCAGCGCGCGAGACCGAATGCCACACCCAGCACGACCGTGCCGGCGGCCTGGCTCGGGTTCAGGTGCAGCGCGCCGAAGAGCAGACTCGTGATCGTGATCGTGACCACGGCGCCGTAGCGCTCGAAGGCCCGGAAGACGAGGCCGCGAAACAGCGACTCCTCGACCAGCGCCGGCACCAGCGCCGTGAGCAACAGCGCCAGCCCGAAGACGGGACCGCTGCTGTTGCGGGCCAGCGCCTGCACCATCTGCTCCGAGGTCAGATCGTGGGAAATGTGGCGGTACACGAGCTCGGAGGCGAGCTCTGCCAGCGGCGCCAGCCCGAAGACCAGGAGCAGCGCGCCGAACAGCTCCGACGTCTGGGGCCTGGTCAGCGGCACGACTTGCCGGAACTTGAGACGTAGCCGGCGCAGCGCGATGAAGAGCGCCGCCGCCACGCCGAGCTCGTTGACCAGGACCGTGACCGCGATCCACGCCGGGTTGGTCACGAGCGGAGAGGCCTCGGGATCACTCAGCAAGCGCAGCGCCCTGTCCGCAGGCAGCCCCGCGTTCATCGCGATCAGTGCCGCCGCCCCGGCCAGGGCGAGGCCGGCCACGAAGACCATGACCACCGCGACCAGCCAGGTGGTCACCCCGGAAACTGGGGTCAGCGACGCGGGATTTCGAGACATCACGGCCGGATCGCGAGAGAATACCCTAGAGCTTTGGTGGCTCGGGCGGGTCGGAGTATGGTCCGGAGGTCGCAATGAAGACGGGCATCCTTTTTTCTTGGTCGATCGTGGCTTTTCTGGCGGCCTGCGGCGGTAGCGAGACGGGCCCCGGCGGCGGAGGGACTTCGCTCAAGACGGCGAACGCCTTCTGCGAGGCCTGGGGTAAGGCAGCATGCAACGACAACGTCGTGGATGCTTGCGGCGGCGACGACGTCGACGCTTGCGTCGCCAGCCAGCAGTCGTTCTGCCTCGACATCCTGCCCATCGGCTACGACCCGAAGTACGCCCAGGAGTGCCTCGACGCGGTCAGCGACGCCTACGCCGACGCCGACCTCAGCACGGAGGAGCTCGGCGTGGTGCTGCAGCTCAGCGAGCCCTGCGATCGCCTGATCAAGGGTTTTGGTGAGGTTGGTGCGACCTGCAGCGAAGACACCGACTGCAACACGCTCGCCGACCTGCGCTGCGTGATCAAGGCCGGCGAGACGGACGGCACCTGCCAGGTGCCGGTCGAGGTCGGCGGCGGCGATCCTTGCGACGGCCTCGCTCAGGTCTGCAGCGGCAACTACTACTGCGACGGCGAGAACTGCATCCGGCGCAAGGCGGAGGATGCGGCCTGCACCCACGACGACCAGTGCACCGCGGAAACCCGCTGCGGTGAGGCCGAGACGTGCGTCGCGCGCCTGCCCGACGGAGACATGTGCACCGCCGACGTCCAGTGTCAGTCCCACCTCTGCGCCATCCCGCGTGGCGGTACGGAGGGTGTGTGCGTCAGCGAGATCCGGCTCTCCGCCGGCATCGCCCTGTGCGAGGACCTGCGCTGATGCGACGCCTCGCGCTGCTCGCCCTCTCGCTGGCTGCGCTGTGCGCGGGCTGCGACGAAGCGCCGAAGAAGAATCCGTTCGACCCACCGCCGGACAAGGCCAAGCAGCCGCCTCCGATCACGGAGGTGCCCAAGCCGAGCGGACCGCCGCAGCTCAGCATCGACACCGTCGGACCCAAGGTCGGCTTCGCGCGCGCGCTGCTCGAGCAACGTGAGGGGCAGGCCAACCTCAGGGCCGAGCTCGAGAAGAACCGCGAGCACTTCGCCGGCAAGCCGACCTCGCTGGTCGTCGATCGCAAGGCCAAGCAGTCGCACGTGGCCGTCTTTCTGGAAGAGCTCGGCAAGATCGGCGCGAAGCCGGTGACGATCAAGACCGAGACGCGCAGCGACTACCCCGCCGAGGTGGCCTTCACGCCCGAGAACGCCGTCGGCGACGTGCCGAGCTGCAGCGTGGTGGCCATCGTCATGGAAGACCGCAGCACGGCCGTCTGGAAATTGTCGGGCGGCGTGGCGGGCAAGCGCGGCAAGGGCATGGCCGGCCCGGATCTGACGATGACCGGCGACAGCATCGTGCGCAACGCCAAGGCCTGCGAGCAGTCGAAGACGGTCTTCGTTTCGTCCGCGCCGGAGCTCGAGTGGGGCATGACCTACGACCTCGCGGCCTCGACCAAGGCTCTGGACAAGGCCTATTTCGACACGGTCGTCTTCGTGAGCGAAACGCCCGTGCCCGGGCACAAGGTCGATCTCAAGCGCTGAGCCGCTGGCGCGACTCGAGCAGGCGCTCCAGCGCGCCCAGCGAGAACGGCTTGTCCAGCCGCGGGCCCTGATAGCGGCGTAGAAACTCGCGCGTGGATTCGCGGAAGGCGCCGCCGGTGACGAACACGAAGCGCTGGGCGAGCTCCGCGTCGCGTCGCAGCACCTCCTCGTACAGGGCCGGCCCCTCGATGTCGGGCAAGGACACGTCGCAAAGGACGAGGTCGAATCTCCGCTCCCGCAGCAGACGCTGTAGGCCCTCGCGACCGGTGCGTGCAACGACGACCTCGTGGTCCGCCCCGAGCAACACGGTCATGGTCTGCCCGAACAGTGGCTCATCGTCCACGATCAGGATCCTTTTGCGAGGCGACGCCGCGACCTGCGAGTGACCTTGCGGGTCCTCGCAGTAGCTCTCCTCCTCGTCCAAACAGCGTGGCAGCTCGACTGGCCGCTCCATGGGTACCCCTCTCTGCCGGGAATCTTTACCAGCTCCTCGGCGCTATCACTCTAGACCCGTCCGGGTCGGTTTTCCCATCTCCAAATGTGAGGGGTCTCCCCCCCAGCTCCAACTTGACGCCACCCGGGTCGCGCCGCACGCTCCCTTCTCGGCGACGCGAGGAAAAGTGGTTCGAAAACCAGAAGAAGAGAAAGAGCCTGCCGAATCAACGGTCGCGTCGGAGCCGGCGCGTCCCAGGCGACCGGCGGCGAGCACACCCAGGAAGGCGAAGGGCCGTTCCGCGGCCGACAGTGCGCCGGAGGCGAGCAGCCCGGGTGATGACGAGTCCGAAGAAGGCGGCTCGGAGGATCTCGAAGACTCGGACGTGCTCGATACCACCGCGGAGGTGCTCGAGGACGAACCCGTCGAGGCCGCCAACGAGGGACAGGAAGAAGGCGAGGAGTCCGAGGCCGAGAGCGACGCACGCGGCTCGTCGCTGGCGCGCTACGACGCACTGCAGACCTACATGCGCGAGGTGCAGCGTCACTCGCTGCTGTCGCCCGAAGAGGAGCACCGGCTCGCGGTCGAATACGGCAAGAATCAGGACAACGTCGACATCGCCAAGCGCCTGGTCACCGCCAACCTCCGGCTGGTCGTCAAGATCGCCTACGAGTACCGCCGCGCCTACAAGAACATGATGGACCTGATCCAGGAGGGGAACATCGGCCTGATGCAGGCCGTGAAGCGCTACGACCCCTACCGCGGTGTGAAGCTCTCGAGCTACGCGGCCTGGTGGATCCGTGCGTACATGCTGCGCTTCATCCTCAACAACTGGAGGATGGTCAAGATCGGGACCACGCAGGCGCAGCGCAAGCTGTTCTTCAACCTGAGCAAGGAGAAGGCCAAGCTCACGGCCATGGGCATCGAGCCCACGCACGAGGAGATCGCCAAGCGCCTGAACGTGGAAGAGAGCGAGGTCGTGGAAATGGACCGGCGACTCTCGCGCGGCGACGCCTCGCTCGACACGCCGGTCAACGAGGGTGACGGCAAGAGCACCACCCGCCTCGAGCTCTTGCCCGGCGAGGGTGCCGCCCCGGATCAGATGGCCGAAAGCTCCGAGCTATCCGAGCTCCTGCGCGACAGGCTGGAGGAGTTCAGGAAGACGCTGGCGGGCAAGGACGTCGCCATTTTCGAGAAGCGCCTGATCGCCGACGAGCCGCTCACGCTGCAGGAGCTCGGCGACGAGTTCGGCATCTCGCGCGAGCGCGTACGCCAGCTCGAGGCGCGGCTGGCCGGCAGGCTGCGCGACTATTTGAAGCAAACCCTCGGCGACGCCGTCGGCGTGGGCTGAGCGTTTGTCGACGCTCTACGTGGTCGCGACTCCGATCGGTAACCTCTCCGATCTGAGCCAGCGAGCCATCGAGACTCTCAGGACCGTCGACCGCGTGCTGGCGGAAGACACGCGACGCTCGCGCGGCCTGCTCAGTCACCTCGGCATCTCCGGCAAGCCGGTGCAGCGCCTGGACGCGCACGCTTCGCCGGCCGAGCTCGAAGCCGTGGCTCGCGCCATTGCTGCTGGTGAGAGCGCCGCGCTCGTCACCGACGCCGGCGCCCCGGGCGTCAGTGATCCCGGCGCCGGACTCATCCGCGCGGCGCTCGCCGCCGGCGTCAGCATCGTGCCCATCCCCGGTCCGAGCGCGGTCACGACGGCCGTCTCACTCGCGGAGTTCGTCAGCGGGCCCTTCGCTTTCCTGGGCTTCGTGCCGCGGCAGGCGTCGAAGCGCAACGAGCTCATCGAGCGCCTCGCACGCGCAGAAGAGCCGGTGGTGCTGTTCGAGTCCCCCGAGCGCATCGCCGCCACCCTGAGCGAGCTCGCAAGCCGTCTGCCCGAACGACGCGCGCTGCTCTGCCGCGAGCTCACCAAGCTGCACGAAGAAACGCTGCGCGGTACGCTGCGCGAGCTCGCCGCGCTCGAGCGCGAGTGGCTGGGAGAGATAACGTTCGTGGTCGAAGGCGTGCGCGAGGACGAGCTCGCCGCGCGCGCCCCCTCGCAGCAAGCGATCGACCAGGAGATCGGCGAGCGCCTGGCCGCCGGGGAATCGACCCGCGACGTGGCCGACGACATGGCAAGCCGGCTCGGGTTGCCGCGACGCGAGCTCTACGAGCGCGCCCTGCGTTTGAAGAGCTGAGCCCTCGATGACGACGAACCCCGTCGTGCTCGTCTCGTTCGCCGAAGAGAGCTTTTCGTGGGCACGCCAGGAGCTGCGCGAGAGGTTCGACGTCGACCTTCAGCGGCTTGGACCCGAGCTTGGCGCGCTGAGCGGACCCACGGTCAGAGACGTGGCCGACGCCTGCGCGCGACAGGACATCGTGTTCGCCCGCCACCTCACGGTCGAACAGTGCCGGCTCGAGGGCGCCGAGGCGAACGACGTCGAGGCGATGGTGCAAGCCACCGCCAGCGCGGTGTCCGACCAGCAACCGGGCGCGCTCGCGCTCCAGGTCTGGTCGAGCGGCACGCCCAGGTTCGACTACAACGGCGGCGCGCTGTTCACGAGCGTGCGCGACGCCCTGACCGCCGCCGGCTACGAGGTGACGCGCGCCGGGCAAGCGAACGTGCTGTCGTGCTGCGTCGTGCCGAACCGTGTCTGCATCGGCCTGAACGAGCTTCGCCATAGCCTCGCGGACTGGCCCGGAGGCAAGGTCCGGCTGGCGCGCAGCGACGAGCGCACGTCTCGAGCGGAGTTCAAGCTGGAGGAGCTCTTCAAGCTCTGCCCGGTCGCTGTCTCCGGGGGACGCGCGCTCGACCTGGGAGCCAGCCCCGGCGGCTGGACACGCGTGCTCCGCCGGCTGGGCTTCGAGGTCGTGGCGGTCGACCCGGGCGAGCTCGAGCAGCACGTCGCTTCGGATCGCGGAGTGCGTCACGTACGGCAGACCGCGGGAGAGTATCTGCGCGCGTCGACCGAGAGCTTTCGCATCGTCACCAACGACATGCGCATGGATCCCGTCCGCAGCTGCAACGTGATGCTGCAGGCGGCGGACCGCCTCGCGCCCGGCGGCCTGATCGTGATCACGCTGAAGCTCGGCGATGGCCGGCCGGTGCAAACCGTGCGGCAGAGCCTGACGCTACTGCGGGAGGCGTATGACGTGCTCTTCGCCCGGCAGCTTCATCACAACCGCCGCGAGGTGACCGTCCTGGCGCGGCGCCGCGCTACGGCATGACGTAGGCGAGCGTACAGCGGCCGGCGTCGCACACCGCGCCGTACTGCGACGGGTACACGGGCGCACAGGCTGGGCAGGGCGGAATATCGTCACCGCAGACGAGCTCGATCAGCCGAGTGCCGTCGCTCAGAGCCGTGAGCTCCGATTCGCCGCCGCAGCCCTCGCAACAACCGAGACCCAATCGCAAGAAGCACTCGTCGGACGTCTGGCAATCCGTCACGCCCTCTTCACGGATGTCGATGGGGACGCACTGGCCGTTGCGACAGGTGGCGGTGATATAGGGATAGTTGGCGATGGTCGGATCGTTGGGCGGGCACGGCTCACAGGCGATGTCGGGGCAGAGGTGCGCTGCCTGGAACGCCTCCAGCCCGGCCGCGCTGACGGCCACGTAGTCCTGCACGGTGCCATCGCAGGCTCCGCAGCAGTGCGGCGAGACGAGCACACACTCTTGCGGGCTCTGGCAGCTGTCCAGGTCGGGCGTGCCGCCGCTGCAGGCAGCCTGGCACGCCTCCACGCTGTCGAAGCGATTGTCATTGCCGCCACAGCCGCCGTACACGAACGGCTCGCACACGCCGGTGTCCGGGTTGTGGAAGAAGCTCGGAATGTAGGCGTTACAGTTGCCGCTCTCGGCCGGCAACGAGCAGATGCCCGAAGGCGCGCCACCGCTACCCGTGCCCGCCGTGCCTACGCTTCCGCCGACTGGACCGCTGCCGCCGGCGTCAGTGCCGCCGCTGCTCGCACCACCCTTGCCGGTGCTGCCGCCCCTGCTGGGGTTACCCGCGGCGTTGCCGCTGTTACCGCTGCCGCCGCTGCCACCGTCCTCGTCACCCTCGAACGACTCGCCGCCGCAGCTCACCATCACCGAGGTCAAGGATGCGACGAACAGCGCGGTCGCGAAAACGCGCAACATGCTCGTTAATCTAGCACAGCTCGCTAGTAGTAAAATTCGAGGGACTTCACGAGCATGTAGGCGTCGCCCGCGGGAGGGCCGCCACCCCAGCCTGGATCGCTCAGCGTCCAGTGGTTCACCATGATCCGGCCCGGCTCGTACGGAGTGTTACCCGTGAGCACGACCCCCGTGGGCTCACCGTCGAGGTAGAACGTCACGCCCTCGGGCGTCCAATCGAAGCGGTATTCGTGGAAGTCGGCGCTGGGATCGAAGCCCGCCTCGAACAGCTGGTGCGTGTTCGCTCCCTGGGTGTTCTCGTGGATGGTGTAGTTGACGAGACCGTCGGTGTTCTGTTCGCTGAGGATCTCGACGTCGATCTCGCTCGTATCGTTCAGGTAGTAAAAGAGCGGACTGCTCACGGTGCCAGGCTCCACGCTGGTCTTCGCCAGCGCGCGAAAGGATCCGTACAAGAAGTCTTCCCTGGTCGTGAAGATCTCGGCACCCACCGTCTGGGCGCCCGGAGTCGTGCCGCCGTTCACGCGCATGACGAGCACGCCGTCCTCCACCCACAGGTTGTCGGCACTGTGTGTGCGGTTGTCGTTGCTCCACGTGGAGATCTGCCACTTGGGGTTGTCGAAGATGTCCTCGCTCGAGAAATCAGTCGCCTCGCAATGCTCGTAGGGAGTGACGTCGCTGCAGAGCGGCCTGGGCTCACTCCCGCCGCTGCCCGCGCTGCCTCCGCTGCTGCCGGCGCTGCCGGCACTGCCGCCCGTTCCGCCCCCGGTGCCGCTGGAGCTTCCTGCCGAGCCAGCGCTCGAGCCAGCTGTGCCTGCCACCCCTCCACTGCCCGCGCTCGAGCTCACCGAGCCCGCCGCGCCGGCCAGCGGAGCCGAGCCCGCCGCACCGGCCAGCGGAGCCGAGCCCGCCGCACCGGCTTGCGGAGCCGAACCAGCCGCACCTGGTGTCCCTCCGGCCGCCAGCGAGTCTGCGCTCGTGCCGCCGCCCCCGGAACAACCCGACAACAGCGCCAGCAGGCAGGCGGCGCGCGATGAGTGCCGATGCATCAGCTCACCACTGCGCCATCGAAGCCCGATCGCCGACCCAGAACTTTTGTCTAGCTGTACGGTTTGTTGCCTGATTGTTGGCTATCAGTAGTGGTCGGTATTGAACCTGATGTCGCAATCGACCGGTGTCACGTCGCGCATCACGAGACCGTAGTGGGTCGTCGTGTTCGCGGCGCTCTCGTAGGTGATGGGAACGTAGTCTCCGGGGTACTGCCCGGCCTGGAGGCTGCCAAGGTACGCGGCTCGCGCTGATCGCAGCGACATTGCCTCCTCGCCGCTGGCCAGCCGTGGCCTGGCGTCCTCATGGTACGGGTCTGCGATCTCCGCAGGATCACCTTCGAGCGGCCAGGCGACAGCGAGGTCCTCCTCCGGGCCCGGCGCCAGCGTGTAGCTCACATCGCCTTCGAGATCCGTGCCGCGCTCGTGGAGCAACTCGAGCCAGGCGTGATAGGCCTGGTAAAGCTCGGTCTCGTCCTCGCCACAGCCGAGCGGCGGCGCGAACTCGTCACCATGGCGCAAGTTCAGGCTGGCACCATCGACGCAAGTCAGGTCCGGAGGCGGCAGCTGGCTCCACTGGCCGAGCTTCAGATCCTCGGCGAAGTCAGCGGCCTCCTGCTCGCTGAGCAAGCCGGTGCGCACCGGGCTGAGTCGCAGGGGCCGCGCCCAGTAGCGACGTTGCTCGTCGATGACCAAGAAGTCATAGCCACCCTCGACGAACACGGCTGGTTCGAAGTCCAGGTTGCCGCCGCCCGTGGTCCCGACGAAGGTCAGCGCGCTCACGCTGCCGTCGTCGGGCAGCTCACACGGAGACTCCTCGGGGATTTCCGGAGTGGTCGCTGACCCGCCGCTACCGCTCGTTCCGGCGGACTCCGTGCCGCCATGGTTCAGCCCGCCGCGACCCGACCCCCCATTGCTCGCGCCGCCGTCGGTTGTACTCGCGGTGCCGCCGCTGCTGGTCGTGCTACCCGTGCTGCCGCCAGCACCGTCAGCCCCCGTCGACTCGCCACCACAAGCCACCGAGGTCGTGAGGGCGAGAACTCCCACCATCCCTGCCAATCGAAACATGCCGCCACTCAAGCAAGCAGCGTACCGAGCGAGAACGCCGCTAAATTCGCCACCGAAGCGGCGTCATGAGCCAGCTTGTGCCAAGCGGACGGCACCGGCTCACTCGAAGAAGCGATCGGGCTCGAGCTTCCCGTCGACCTCGAACGGCGTGACGTCGCGCAGGGCAAGCTCGTAGTACGCCGTGGTCGAGCCGCTCTCGAAAGCCACCGGCACGCGCAACCAGGGACCGAGCCCGGGCTGCACGCTCTCGGCGTACGTGTCGCGCAAGGTTCGCAGCGCCGCGGCGTTTTCGCCGTCAGCCAGCTCCGGCTCCGCCATCTCGTCGGACACCACGGCGATTTCGGCGGGGTCAGCGTCGAGCGGCCAGGCCAGCGCCTGATCGTCGCCGCTGCCGGAGGAGTCTTGCAGCGTGTAGCGCACCTCTCCGTCGAGGGCGCTGCCGCTCTCGTACAGCGCCGTGAGCCAGCTGCGATAGCCCTCGGACACCTCCGTGCTGGTGCAGCTGATCGGCGGAGCCACCTCGTTGCCAAAGCGCAGGCTCGTGGTCGAGGCATCGGGACAGCCTGAAGGGTCCGGAGCGGGCAGCTCGCTCCAGCGTCCGAGCCACAGGTCCGCGCTGAAGTCGGCGGCGTCCTGCTCGCTGAGCGAACCGCTGCGCATTTCCTTCTCGGGTGCGCTCATCGTCCAGTAACGACACTGCCCGTCGACGAGCAAGAAGCTCCAGCCCACCTCCGCGACGACGCTGGGCACGCCCGAGAGGTTTCCGCCGGCGTCCGTGGCCGCAAAACGTAGCGCGCTCGAGCCGTCGCAGAGCACCGGCGGCGCGCCGGAGAAGTCGATGCTGCCGACGAGCTCTGGCTCGTCCCTGCCGCTCTGGTGGTCGCCACGAACGTAGACGTCGATGGCAGAAGGACCGTCGGGCAGCTCGACGGTGTAGGTCGAGTAACAGCTGCAGCGCACGAGCTCGTCGGGGTCCATCTCGCACGGCTGGAGCACGATGCGCGCCGGCGTCTCCGTGACGTCCGAGTAGGCGCACACGCGCTGCTCGCAGCGAAACATCGCGTTCTGCACGAGCAGGTGATCGCCCTCGAGCACGACCGAAGTGGTCAGTGTAGCGTCCACGGCGTTGGCCTCGCACTCACCCGCCGTGACCGTGAGCGACTCGCTGCAACTGAATCCGGCAGGTAGCTCGGGATCGCAGGTCTCGCTGTGCCCGGAGCAGCCGGAAACCGCGAGCACGAACAGGCAAAGACTCTTGGCGACGCGCCGCATGGCTGCTTCTTAGCACTTCTTGGCAAGCTCCAGGCCGCTGACCAGCCTGGCGTTTCGTCCGCTGCAAGGCGATGATATGGCCGGATCGGTTCCTTCGATGATCGAGCTCGACC
>DATLIL010001066.1:0-4915 GCA_035539475.1 Polyangiaceae bacterium | reverse complement strand
GCTTCCAAGATCCGCGCGACCACTCGGGCGGTGGTTTCAGGGGTGGTCTTTGATTTTTGCTGGGAACACAGCGTTACGGCAGTGCCTGTCGCGCTTCACGGAGCGTCTTGCTGGCTGCACTTACGGCGCGACAGGCACTGTCGTGCCGTGGTGTTCCCAACAAACAAGACGATTCGATACGGCCTCGAGCTCTAATACGCGACTACGGTGGGCGGCTCGCCAGGCTCGGCAGGCTTGACCGGCACTTGGGGCTTGGTAGGCGCCGCATGGTGGTCGGGCTCCGACTCGAACCACGCTGCGGCGCCGATCGCCGCCAGCGCCGCCAGGCCGATGGCCGCGATCACCGGCGGCAGAACCTGCTCGATCCGGCGTAGCCTCGGCTCCGGCTGCGGCACCACGTCGAAGCTCGGCAGCGGTGGGCGCAGTGACGGCACGAGCCAGCGCGTCTCCAGGTGGTCGCCGCAGATGTCCTGCGGCACACCCCGCTCCAGTAGCCAGCTGGCGAGCTCCTGCCCGAGCTTGCTCATGGAAGGGAAGCGCTGGTCCTTGTCCTTGGCCAGACCGCGCTCGAGGATGGCCCAGAGCTTGTCATCCTCGATACCGACGCGCTCGAGCGGTTGCTCTACGATCGCGCGCAGCTGCGCCTCGTAGCTCGAGGCGTAGAACGGCAACCGCCCCGTGATCACCTCGTACAGCATCACGCAGAACGACCAGATGTCGCTGCGGTAGTCGAGGTTCTCGTCGCCCCAGGCCTGCTCGGGCGACATGTAGTTGGGACTGCCGACGACCATGCCAGTCTGTGTCAGGCGCCGCCGCCGCCTGTTCGGCTCGAGCTTGACGATACCGAAGTCGAGCAGCTTGGGCTGTACACCGTGGCACTGCAGGGCGAGAAAGACGTTGTCGGGCTTGAGGTCGCGGTGAACGATGCTCTTGCGATGCGCGACCATCAGCGCGTCGGCGATGGGCAGCAGCATCTGCACCGCGCGCTCGGCGCTGATCGGTCCCTCGCGCTCGAGCAGGCGCGCCAGGCTCTGACCATGCAGGAGCTCCATCACCAGGAACGGCGCCCCAGCGCTGGTCTCGCCGAAGTCGGTCACGCGCACGATCGCCGGATGACCGAGCTTCGCGACGGCCCTGGCCTCACGCAGCAGCCTCTCGGCGAGCTCACCGGAGGCCTGGTCGGAGCGTAGAAACTTGATCGCTACCGGCGCCTGCAACGCGACGTGACGTGCCCTCCAGATTGCACCCATGCCACCCTCGCCGAGAAGCTCGACGAGCTCGTAGCGTCCCGCGACGAGCTCGGAGTGCGGGCGTTGCGAGATGGGAGACAGGTTGGCCACGGCGCTTCGGCGTTGCACGCCGGATACCAGCTGCCGCAAGACGCCCAAAAAACGAGGAAAGGGCGTGGCCCACATCGGGATCGCCCCGCGCTGTTTCGATGCGCGCGCGCACGTTCGTGGCGAACGAGGCGAGACAGCGCCAATTTCCGCGGTCCGTTCCCAATTTCCACACTCATTTAGTCAAGAATTGTTCAACTGACCCTGTTCCAGATTGATTAAACCGAGCACTTTCATAGGGTTATTATTCACGACCTACCCGAGTGGTTTAGTACTAGAATCCCTCGGCTCGCCCATGATTGCCTACGAAGCCTCTTCCCCCGATTCAGCGCTCGGCCTGCGCCTGAGCCACCTGCGGCAGCTCGAGTCGGAGAGCATCCACATCATCCGCGAGGTTGCGGCCGAGTTCGACAACCCGGTGATGCTCTACTCGATCGGCAAAGATTCGTCGGTGATGGTGCACCTTGCGCGCAAGGCGTTCCATCGCGGCAAGCTGCCCTTCCCGCTGCTGCATATCGACACGACGTGGAAGTTCCGCGAGATGATCGAGTTCCGCGACAGCTTCTGCAAGGAGCACGAGCTCGATCTGCTCGTCCACACCAACCAACAGGGTCGTGCGGACAACATCAACCCCTTCGATCACGGCAGCAACAAGTACACCGCTGTGATGAAGACGCAGGCCCTGCTGCAGGCCCTGCAGCACGGCGGTTACGACGCGGCCTTCGGCGGTGCGCGCCGTGACGAGGAGCGCTCGCGCGCCAAGGAGCGCATCTACTCGTTTCGCGATCGCTACGGCCAGTGGGATCCGAAGAATCAGCGCCCGGAGCTGTGGAACCTCTACAACGCCAAGATCAACAAGGGCGAGAGCATCCGCGCCTTCCCGCTGTCGAACTGGACCGAGCTCGACATCTGGCTCTACATCTACCTCGAGAACATCCCGATCGTTCCGCTGTACTACTCGGCGGAGCGCCCCTGCGTCGAACGTCAGGGCACGCTCTTGATGGTCGACGACGAGCGCTTGCCGCTCAACCCGGGCGAGACGCCGCGCATGGAGATGGTGCGCTTCCGCACGCTCGGCTGCTATCCGCTCACGGGCGCCATTCGCTCGAGCGCCACCACTTTGCCCGACATCATTCGCGAGATGCTGCTCACCAAGTACTCCGAGCGCCAGGGCCGTCTGATCGACTTCGACGAGGAAGGCTCGATGGAGACGAAAAAGCGCGAGGGTTACTTCTGAGTGGGTTTTGGGTCCCCTCCCCCAAAACGATCGATCCGGCCATGCAAGAACAAGAACTCATCTCCAAAGACATCCTCGGGTACCTGGACCAGCACCAGAAGAAGGAGCTCCTGCGCTTCGTCTCGGTGGGGTCGGTGGACGATGGCAAGTCGACGCTGATCGGCCGCCTGATCTACGACACGCACGGCATCTACGAGGACCAGCTCTCGGCGATGAAGCGCGCCACGAAGACGGGCCGCGAGGTGGATCTCTCGTTGCTCACGGACGGGCTCAAGGCCGAGCGCGAGCAGGGCATCACGATCGACGTCGCCTACCGCTATTTCTCGACGGCCAAGCGCAAGTTCATCATCGCCGACACGCCGGGGCACGTGCAGTACACGCGCAACATGGCTACCGGCGCGTCCACCGCCAATGTGGCCATCATCTTGATCGACGCGCGCCTGGGTGTGTTGCAGCAGTCGCGCCGCCACGCCTTCATCGCCTCGCTGCTCGGCATCCCGCACCTTGCCGTGTGTATCAACAAGATGGATCTGGTCGAGTTCGACAAGGTCGTGTTCGACAAGATCCGCAGCGAGTTCAGCGCATTCGCCGCCGATCTCGGCTTCAAGGGCCTGACCTTCTACCCGATCAGCGCGCTCGACGGTGACAACGTCGTGCACCGCAGCAAGCGCGCGCCCTGGTACGACGGCCCAACGCTGCTCGAGCACCTCGAGACGGTGCCGATCGCCAGCGACATCAACCAGAGCGATTTCCGCTTCCCTGTGCAGTACGTGATGCGCCCGGACCTGAACTACCGCGGCTTCTCCGGCATGATCGCCTCGGGCATCGTCGAGAAGGGCGACCCGATCATGGTGCTGCCCTCGCGCAAGGTGACCAGGGTCGCAGGCATCGACACGTTCGAGGGCGAGCTCGCCAAGGCGCACGCCCCGCAGAGCGTGACGCTACGCCTGAGCGAGGAGATCGACATCAGCCGCGGCGACATGCTGGTGCACCCGGACAACGTGCCGACCGTCAGCACGCGCTTCGACGCCATGCTGGTCTGGCTCAGCGAGCGCGCTCTCGACCGGCAGAAGAGCTACCTGCTCAAGCACACGACGCAGATCGTGCGCTCCGAGGTCGAGCAGATCGCCTACACCAAGAACCTCGAGACGCTGCAGGACACGCCCGCCACGCGCCTCGAGCTCAACGACATCGGCCGCGTGACGCTGACGACGCATCGTCCGATCTTCTTCGACGGCTACAAGAAGAACCGCAGCGCCGGCGCGTTCATCCTGGTGGACTCGCTGACCAACAACACCGTCGCGGCGGGCATGATCATCGAGGGCGACGTCGCGCCGCCCTATTCCGAGAGCAAGAGGCCGCCTGCGTTCGAGCGCCCGCGCAGCCAGGTCAGCGCCGACGAGCGCAGCGAGCGCCTGGGCCAGAAGGGTTGCACCGTGTGGCTCACCGGGCTGCCCGCCTCCGGCAAGACCGCCATCGCCTTCGCGCTCGAGCGCCGCCTGTTCGATCTCAAGCGCTTCGCCATGGTCGTCGATCCGGACGACGGCTTGTCCAAGGGTGTGCTGCCCGACGGCTCGAGCCCGTGGCAAACGCCCGAGCTCGCGCGCCGCGTGACCGACGCCGGCCTGATCATCGTCTTCTCCTACGCCTCGCCGCTCAGCGCCGACCGCGACGCCATCCGCGACGCCGTCGGGGCTGACCGCTTCGTCGAGATCCACGTCAACACCTCGTTCGAGCGCCGCAAGGGGCGCGATGCCCGCGGCGCCTACGGCCCCGGCCATGCCGACCCGAGCGAGGAAGCACCGCACCAGCCGGATGCTGTCGTCTCGCTCGACAAGCTCGACGCCGAAGAGGTCGCCTACGAGCTCGTCAAGGTGCTCGAGAAGCGCGGTCTCCTGCCGTCGACCTACGCGCTGTGAGCTCGGTCTCAGCCGAGCTCGGAGCGGAGCTCCTCCCAGGCCCGCGGGGCCGACGTCTCGAGCTGCTCTCGCACCGCTCGCAGCGCCGCGTCGAGGTGCCTCCGGGCGGTCCTGGGGAGGGCCCGGAGCGCTGACTCGAGCGCGCCCGGATGCAGGTCCGCCAGCGCAGCACAAAGCACGACCGCCTGCTGGCGATCCTTGCCCGACTTCGCATCGCGCCCGCGTCGCAGACTGGACGTGATCAGCTTGTGAACGGCAAAGCGTTCGGGCAGTGGAACGCGGACGGCGCAGCACACCGATCGCGCCATGGCCATCGCCGGCTGGCTCTCTTTCAGCAGGTAGGCAAGGAAGGGCAGACTCGTCGCGTGGGCGCCGAGCTCGGGGACTGGGACCGGCGCAAGAGTGTCGTCCCTGCCTGGAGC
>DATLIL010001065.1:0-10579 GCA_035539475.1 Polyangiaceae bacterium | reverse complement strand
TTCCTGGCCTGCGCACATCCGGAGCAGACCCATGACGACGGCGCAGAAAGCCGAGAGTCCGGTACCAGGAGCCGGGGCGGCGCGAGCGGCGGGGGAGGGAAGTCGGGAGCGGGAGGGTCCCTGTCCCCGACGACGGCCGGCTCGACGGCTCGGGGCGGGAGCACGACCGTGACGGCTGGCAGCGCGGGAGCGGCGGGTGGCAGTGACGAGCCGGCGGGCGGATCGCCAGGCGACGGAGGCATGGGTCCGACCGAGTCCGCGGGCAGCGGGGGTGACGACACCAGCGCCGGTGGCAGCGGCACGCTGCCAGGCAGTGGTGACTGCGCCACCTCGGCCTCGGTGCGCGTTCAGTACAAGGTGCTGCGCAGCGATTCGGTGATCCAGTTTCAGCTCCGCTTCTACAACGAGAGCGCGACGCCGCTCGGGCTCGATCACTACGAGCTCGACTACTACTTTTCGAACGAGGAGGATTCGGCGTGGAATGCCTACGTCGACGACGCCGGGACGGACGGCGGCGCCGATGGCTACATTGCCCTCCAAGGCGTGACCGCGGTAGCATCGCTCCCGCTGGTTCCCGCGGCTGCGGGCGCGACTCACGCGCTTCGCATCACGATCGATTCGACGACGCCGCTCGAACCGGAGGACGAAGGGCTCATGAGCATTCGTTTGGAGCCGACGATTTACGACCCGCCACACCAGACGCAGGCGGACGACTACTCCTTCGACGCGGCCAAGACCGAGCTCGCGGACTGGGATCGAGTCACGGTGACGGCTGACGGGGAGCTGGTCTGGGGCTGTGTGCCGTGAGCGCCCCGCCGAACGGCAGCGAGCTCGCGCGAGCTTTCGAACGGCGCTACGGAGCAACGCCGCGTCTGTTTTCGGCGCCCGGGCGCGTCAACGTCATCGGTGAGCACACCGACTACAACGACGGCTGGGTGCTGCCCATCGCCATTCGTGCGCGCACCTGGGCAGCAGCAGCGCCGCGGACCGACTCCGTCGTGCGCGCGTATTCACGCCAGGTCGACCAGGAGTACCAGTTCTCGCTGCGCGATCCGCCGCCGGCCTGCCGGGGAAAGTGGTTCGACTACGTCGAGGGCATGGCGCGTGTGCTCGCCGCGCGCGGCGCGCCGTCGGCAGGCGCGGATCTCTTGATCGACTCCGACGTGCCGGTCGGGGCGGGCCTCTCGTCGTCGGCCGCGCTCGAGCTCGCGGTCGGCCAGGCCCTGCTGGAGCTTTGTGATCAGCACTGGACCCCTTACGAGCTCGCGGCAGCGGGTCAGAGCGCGGAGCACGAGTTCGCCGGCGTGGCCTGCGGCCCCATGGATCAGCTCGTGTGCGCGCTGGCGCTCGAGGGCCAGGCCCTGCTCATCGACTGTCGCACCAAGCAGTGCAGCCCCGTCGGCCTGCCGGCGACGGGCGCCAAGTTCGTCGTCTGCGACACACGCGTGCGCCACACGCTGGCCGCTTCGGGTTACAACTGGCGGCGTGAGGAGTGCCGCGAGGCCGTGCGCCACCTGCGCGCCATGGGCTTCGAGATCGAGAGCCTCAGAGATCTGAAGGCGGACGACCTCGAGCGCGCGCTCAAGCTCTTGCCGGCGCCGCTCGATCGCCGCGTCAGGCACGTCGTCACCGAGAACGCGCGCACGCGTGCCGGCATGGACGCCATGAAGCGCTCGCACTGGCAGGGTCTGGGTCGCCTGATGACCGGCTCGCACCTCTCGCTGCGCGACGACTTCGAGGTGAGCTGCGCGGAGCTCGATCATGCGGTGAAGACGGCGCTCGAGATCAAGGGCGTCCTCGGTGCTCGCATGACGGGCGGCGGCTTCGGCGGCTCCGCGATTCTCCTGGTGAAAGATTCCGTGGTCGATGCCGCGTGCGACGGCGTCCGCAGCAAGTTCGCCGAGAAATTCGGCAGTGAGCCGGATCTGTATGTCACCGAGGCGAGCGCCGGCATGCGCAGCGAGTCGCCGTCCAGTTCCGCTGAGGTCACCATTCAGAACGGATTCGGCGGGGGCGCTGAAGCCGGAGACCACGAAGCCAGCGCATAACGCTGACATGTCATTGCGCCGTGCCGGGCAGGTCGCACTCGCGGGTTTGGTCGTACTCTGCGGCGGTTGCTCGAAGGCGCCGGTCAGTACCTGCACCGCGACAGCGACGCAGGAGCCGCTCAGCGAGGCGCCGCGCAACGGTGCCCAGATGGGTGGCATGACGATCACGTCGAGCGGTGTGTCCGACGGCGCCGGAGCGCCGGAGGCCGCCGCTGACGGCGGTTACGGCTTGCTCCGCATCTACGTGGTGCTCGATTACCCGGGCTCGGGCCTCTCTTCGGCGCAGCGCGAAGGACTTCAGAACACGCTCGATGCGATTGAAGGCACCGGGGTGCTGCAAGCCTTCATTCGCTTCTACTACGCGGACGCCGTCACCTCGAAGAGCGGCGCCAGCGGCACGGTGGCTTCGATCGCCAGCGACATCGACGACGCCGAGGACATCATCGCGGCTCACCTCGGGATCATCCCGTTCCTCCAGGCCGGCTTCCTCGGTCCCTGGGGTGAGTGGTGGTCGGGCGATCTCGAAGGCCCCGACTTCGGCACCGATCAGGAGCTCCGCACGCTCAAGACCGGCGTCGTCGACAAGCTGAAGGGCACGTTTCCGTCGACGTTCATTCAGATGCGCTATCCGCGCGACATCGCGACCTACTATCCCGACGATCCGCAGATCGCCTTTCACGACGACTCCGTGCTCGCCGGCAGCGACGACGGCGGCACCTTCAACGCGACCAAGAAGACGGCACTCTGGGCCGACGGCAGCCCCGCTGCCCAGCGCGCGTGGATCAAGGATCGCACGGCGCGGCTCGGCACGGTCAACGCCGGAGAATCGAGCGAGAGCACACCCTCGGTGAGCTGCGACACGCTCCTGGCCTATCTTGCGGAGTACGGCATCCGCGTCTTCAACACGCAGTGGCCCGACGTGGTCACGCCGTGCGCCGACGCCGTGAAGAGCTCGCTCTCGTGGACGGGACCGCTCGAGCCCGGCGGCGTGGATCCCGGTCCAACCCCCGGGACGGTGACGGGCACGGAGCTCGGCTGCTGGGCAACGGATCAGCGGCCCTGGCAGCTCTGCACTCCGGACGGCTGCGAGGAGAATCGCTGCAGGCGGCAAGCCTCGGACCCGACCTGCGACATGTACCGAGCTCCGCTGTGCCAGGGCGATTGGCCTCCTCCGGGCTATCCCGGCGAAGAATCCGTGCCCGATCCCGCTCCGTCTGGCGGCAGCGGCGGGACGGGCGGAGCGCCCACGACCCCAGGCTCGGGCGGGACGGCTACCGGCGGGTCCACCACTTCGGGCGGCGCCGGAGCCCCGCCCGTCACGACGCCCGAAAGCGGTGGTGGCCCCACGCTACCCGGCGCGGCTCCTGCTACTGACGACGACGGTTGCTAGTCGTCCTCGACGAGCGCGCGCAGGCGCTCGATGCGGCGATCCCAGGCGGCAGAGACGCGATCCATGAAGGTCCGGGCGTCGTCGAAGCGGCGGGTCTCGAGGGCATAAAGGACCTCGCGCCCGTGGCGTTCGTGCGTGACCAGGCCGGCGCCCTCGAGCACGCGCAGGTGCTTCACGATGGCCTGCCGCGTCACCTTCGCTCCGTCCGCGAGCGCCGTGGCGGAGAGGGCTCCACTGGCCCCGAGCCTGCTCACGACCGAGAGCCGCGTGCCGTCGCCAAGCGCGAAGAAGACGTCGGCGACCGCGCGCTCAGCCTTCGACATGCCGTCTCAGGTTGTCCGCCTGCGCGGCCCAGCCGCCCTCGTTCATGCGGAACGCGCGCTCGCGCCGATGCGCAGGCACACGGTCGAAGCCGGACTCGATGATCGTGAGCTCGGTACCATCGGGGACGGCCTCGAGACGAAACTCGACCAGCGTCGTCGGTTCGTTGTCGGGATCCGCTTCGGAGTCGATGCCATACGGGATCCAGCGGAAGCTGAAGTAGCGCTCCGGCTCGATGCGCTCGACCGTGCAAAAGGTGGCGTTCGGGCCCGGGAGCTTCACCTTCGACGGCTCGAGGCCGAGACCCTTTTGATGCTCGATCAGGGCGGCCTCGTCGAGCTCGCCGCGGAACACGCCCTTCATCGCCTGGCCGGGGACGAAGTCACCCTCGAGCTCGAAACCAAACCAGCGCCCGAACTCGCGGGCGTCGGCGATCGCGCGCCAGACGCGTGACACGGACGCTCGCAAGGTGACGACCTTTTCGATCCTGTCGCTAGGTTTCATGTGCAACCTCCAGGTTGCTATAGATCCGCGCAAGCAAAAGTGCAACCCCTGGGTTGCAGATTGGGCTCACGCTGACGACGACGGGATGTCAGGCGCAGCACTTGCACCGAAACGGCGAACGGAGAGACATCATGAGTCGCTGCCATCTATTCGCCATCGGCGTCGTTGGTCTGAGCCTCGCTCTTGGCTGTCAGGGAAGCGAACCGAGTGAGGAAGGAGACACGGAACAAGGGAGCGATAGGGAGGCCATCGATGAAATGCTGAGGAAGCAGCAAGATGGCAAAGGCACGGGCGAGGCCCTGAGTGGACCGGCTACCCGTCGGGGTATCGAGGGGACGGGCATCTCGGTCGACGAGCCTCCCGGAACGAACGTCGACACCGGCGGGAGTGGCGGAGTTGCCGGTACTGGCGGCAGTGGCGGAATTGCTCAAGCCGGCGGTGTCGGCGGGACGACGGCCGGCACCGGTGGTGGCGGCGGAAGCGGCCCGTCGGGCCCCTAGCGCGAAACGAAGCTGAGATCGTCGATCCAGTAGTCGAACGGCGTATCTTCGGGACCGAAGCCGAAGACGATGGCCTTCAGCCGCTTCGGGTCGAAGGTCACGGGCGGTCCAAAGCCCTGCTGGCTGAGCTCGTGCCAGACCACGGTGTAGCGTTGCCAGCGCCGGCCGAGCTCCACCGCCTTGATATGGCTGTCGAAGCAGTTGTGCTCGCAGCTGCCGCCGTGCTCGACGGGGACGGTCTCGCTCATCTGCACGAAGACCTTCACTCGCCCGGGACCTCGAGCATAGAAGCTGACGCCCGCGTAAGCCGATGCGTCGTAGCAGCCGTTCTCGACCAGCGACACGACGCTCGAAACGCCCCAGCCGGTGAAGACGCCGCCCTTCGTATGCATGGCGTAGCGGCTCGAGCCGCGCCCTCCGGGGATCAAGGTCGGATGCCAGGGCGCGCCGGAGGCGGGCTGCTGCGTGCCCGTGCCGTCGTTGAAGGAGGACCAGAAGCCATCGCGCCCATCCTGAAGCAGGATGCGGCTGTTGCGGTCCTCGAGATCGTCGATCATCGGCGCCGTGCCCTCGGCCTTCACCGGGTGCGCGCAGGGATCTTCACGCAGAACGGGGGCCGAGCTGACGGCGGACGGCTGCGGCATGGGCACGACACGCTCGGAGCTCGGGATCGCCGCGACGTTGTAGCGGAGCTCGCGAGCGCGATTCAGCCACAAGGCGAGCGCTGCGGCGGCAGCCAGACCCGCGACGGCGAGCGCGGGCAGCCGGCGCAGCGGCTTGCCGCGCGTCTCTCCGCGCTGTTCAGCCAGCATGCGCTCCAGCGTCTTGTCCTCGGCGGCGTCGGCGCCGTCGTCGTCGAGCTCGGCAGAGCGCAGCAGCCAGCGCTCGACGTCCGTACCGTCGCCTGCGAGACGCTTCGGAAAGCCGTTGTCGTCCTGGCTCATGCGCCACCTGCCCTGAACGTACTCTGCGCCGAGATCCTGGCTGCCGCGCTGCGGAACACCTCGCGCGCTCGGCGCAGCCTGGAGTTGACGGTGCCGACGGGGATCTCGAGCAGCGCGGCGATTTCTGGGCCGCTCACGTGCTCGAGCTCGAACAGCACGAAGACTGCGCGCGCCTCGTCGTCCATGGCGTCGAGGATCTCGTCGAGCAGGCGTCGCGCCTGCGCCAGGCTCGTGTGCTCTTCGGGATCCGGTCCGCGCGCGCTCTCGTGCTCGAAGCTCGCCTGTGCCTGTTCACGGCGCCGCCGCAGCGTTCGTCGCCGCGTGGAGGCCACGCGCACGGCGGTGGCGAACAAGAACGCGCGCTCCGCCTCCGGCTGGATCGTCTCGAGCCGGCGCGCAGCGACGAGGTAGACCTCCTGCGCGGCGTCGTCGGCGTCAGCCGTGGCCAGGCCGAGCCGGCGCAGACTACGGCGCACGAAACGGAAATGCTCGCGCACGAGTTGTTGCAGCCGCTGCTCGCGCAGGGCGGGCAGCGGAAGAGCTACGGAGCGTGACTCGTCGGTCAACGGGAGGGAGCCGGATAGCAGCGGGAAGGGGAGCACGCACACGGCCCATGGCCGCTCAAAGCCAGAGCCATCTCGAAAAGTGCGAGCGCCTGCAAAATAGGGACGAAAAGCAGAAAATGAAATGGCGGCGGTCGGGTAGGGCCATCAGCGCGGACGTGTGGAGGCCTACCAAAATGAATTCTGCGTCCCGAACCCATGTCGTGATCCTGCTCGCCTGCTGTCTCTGGCCCGTCGCTGTGGCTTGTTCTGACGAATCGACCACGCCGTCGCAGCCTGTCGCACCGAGCGGAGTTTTCGGCGGCTCCGCGGGCGCCTCCACGGCGGGGACGACGGCCACGGCGGGAAGCTCGACTTCGGGCACTGGCGGCAGCAGCGGTTCCGCCGGTGCCGCCTCGCGCTGCGTCGACGTACCGGTGACGACGGTCGAGATGATCGACGACTTCGAGGACGGCGACAGCGCGGTCCGCAGCACGAGTGGCCGCGAAGGCTTCTGGTTCCTCGGCAACGACGGCACGGGCGGCGAGCTCGAGCCGGCGATCTTTGCGACCGAGACGGGAGGCCCCGGCGAATCGCTGATGGCCTTTCACCTGAAGGCGTCCGGTTTCACGAACTACGGCATCTCGCTGGGGACCGCCTTGCAGCACACCGCCGACGGGCTGCGCTGTCCGCTCAATGCCGGCGAGTTCAAGGGCGTGCGCTTCGACGCGCGCGGGCCCGGCATCATCAACGTCTTCATCGACATGCCCGGCATCGTGCCGGTCGAGTTCAACGGTACCTGCGAGCCCGCCACGGAGAGCTGCTGGGACGCACACATGGTCAAGGTCGCCTTGAGCGACGAGTACAGACGCTACGAGCTCACCTGGGATCGCTTCGTCCAGAGCGGTTGGGGCAAGGCCGTGGAGTTCGAACCCGACACCGTGCTCGGCGTCGCCTTCGGCGTTGCTCCGGCGGACCTGCCCATCGACTTCTGGATCGACAACGTCAGTTTCATGCTCGAGCCCCAGGACGATCCGACGCCGTGGGGTAGCTCCGGCGGTTCCGGCGGCATGGGCGGTACGGGCGACGGACCTGGCGGTGCTGGAGCAGGCGGAGCAGGTGGCGACGGCGGCGCGGCCGGGGGCGCACACGCGGGAGCCGGCGGGCAGTGACCGCCACCCGCTGGCTGGCGACGCTGGCGCTGCTCGTCGGCTGTGCTGGACCCGAGGCACAGCCGCAGACCTTCGGCGAGCCGCTGCCGGCGGGATCTCCGCTTCTGCCGGCGCGCGTCCGTCGCCTCTCGAACGCCGAGCTCTCGCGGTCGTTCGCGGCGCTGACTGGCGACGCGACGGGGCCTGTCGGACTCGTGCCGGATCTGCGCCAGCAGGGCTTTACCCGCAACGCTGCGCAGGTCGTGGATCCGCTGCAGGCAGACGCGATCCACGACCATGCCCAGCGCCTCGCCGCGGAGATCGCCGCACGCGCGCCCGAGCTCGGCCCGACATTCCTTCACGATCTCGCCTACGTCGCCTTTCGACGGCCGCCGAAGACCGACGAGCTCTCCAGGCTCCAGGCACTGTTCGACAGCGGCGGCGTCGAGCTCGTCACCGCCACCGTGCTCGAGGCGCCGAGCACGCTCTACGCCAGCGAGCTCGGCGGTGCGGAAGTGCGCCCTGGAGTCGTCGCGCTGACGGGCCACGAGATCGCCACGGAGCTCGCCTACCTGATCAGCGGCGGTCCACCGGACCAGGCCCTGCTCACGGCCGCCGCCGGCGACGCCTTGAACAGCGCGGACGAGCGCGAGGCGCAGGCCCGGCGCCTGCTCGCGCAAGACGAAACGCGCCTTCAGCTCCGCGGCTTCGTGCGCGAGTGGCTCGGCATCGACGGCCTGAACGCGCAAGCCAAGAGCAGCGAGCTCTTTCCGGACTTCGACGAACGGCGCCCGGCGATGCTGGCGGAGACCGACGCGCTGATCGATCAGGTGATGACGGACGGGGGCGCAACGGTTGCGGCGTTGCTCGACGCCGGGCTCCTGCAGCAGCAAAGCTTTCTGGCCGCACATTCGCACGACAAGACGACCTCGCCGGTAAAGCGCGGTGTGGTCGTCCTGGAGCGCGTGCTTTGCCGCGTCGTGCCGCGTCCGGGCGAAGTCGGGATCGAGGTCGTGCCACCGCCGCCGGATCCCACGCTGAGCACCCGCCAGCTGCTGCAGGCTCACGTCAGCGATTCGACTTGCCAGAGCTGCCACGAGACCATCGACGGCGTCGGCTACGCGTTCGAAAACTTCGACGCCGTCGGCGCCGTTCGTGAGCTCGACAACGGCCAGCCTGTCGACACCTCCGGCCAGATCGCGCTCGACGACGGGGATCACACGTTCGCCGACAGCTGGGAGCTCACCGCGCTGCTCGGCCAGAGCGAAGAGGTGCGGCGCTGCTACGCACGGCAGGCGCTTCGATTTGCGTCCGCCACGGGGGACCCGACGATCGAGGTGGCCTTCGCCGCGTCGGTAACGGAGACGAGTCTGATCGAACTCCTGATCGCCTTCGTCAGAAACGAGCTGTTCGTGCTCAGGAGGTTGCCGTGAATCGACGTGCCGTACTGCGGAGTCTGTTGGGTGTTGCGGCGGGCGTTCCTCTGCTGCGCGATCTGGGCGATGCCCGCGCCCAGGAGGGGACGCTCCAGCGACTCGTCTTGGTCTACGCGCCGCACGGCATGGCGCGCGAGCTCTGGCGGCCGCGCGACGACTTCGACATCGCGTACGAGGGCTCGAGTCTGCAGCCTTTCGAGCCGTTCAAGGACCGACTGCTGGTGCTCGAAGGGCTCGATCTGAGCGCGGGTATGGAGGGCGGGACGTCGGGTCACGACGGCTCGCGCGCTCTGTTCACGGGCAGCGCGGCGGACGGGACGAATCCGTCGCTCGATCAGTATCTGGCACAGGAGCTCGGCCAGGCGTCTCCGCTCTCGAGCCTGGTGCTCGGCATCGGCGATCCATCGACCAAGATTGGTTCCTGCATTTCGTACGCGCAGGGCGGCACGCCTGTGGCCAAGCTCATCGATCCGACCGCCACGTTCAACCAGGCCTTCGCGACGTTCTTGCAGCCGGCGGATCCGGCAGCAGTCGCCGCGCTCGAAGCCGAACGCCAGCGCGGGCGGAGCGCGCTCGATTTCCTGGCGGCCGATCTCGAAAGCCTGCGCCAGCGGGCGCCGGCGACCGAACGCGACAAGCTCGACGTTCACGCCACGTCGCTGCGCGAGCTCGAGAAGCGCCTCGCCGGCTTCGAGCTCGCCTGCCAGCTGCCCTCCACCCCTGACGCAGCGACATTTCCAAAGTTTCTCGCCTACGGTGGCGGCGAGCCGTACTTCGAGGTCGTCACCGAGCTTCAGACCGATCTGCTCGCGCACGCACTCGCCTGCGGTGTGACGCGGTTCGGCAGCCTGATGCTGGCCGATCTGAGCCGCACCGGTCTCGATCCGGCCCTGCCCGAGGACATCCACGACGACGTCGCGCACCGTTACCTCGCGTCCGAGGAGCCGGGTGAAAGCATCAACGGCTCGCCGGGCGATCCCAGCACCTGGGAGCCGCTCGCGCGCCAGAACCGTCACAGTCACGAGCAGGTCGCGCGCTTGCTGGCGCGCCTGGAGGAGCTCGGTGCTCTCGAGGGCACACTCGTCGTCGTCTCGAGCGACATGGGCGATCCCGCGCGGCACAGCTCGCGCCGTCTGCCCACACTGCTTGCCGGCGGTGGCGGGCCGATTCGCCTCGGGCGCTACCTGAACGTGGCCGAGCCGGGCAAACGGATCCCGAACAACCGCCTGCTCGTCTCGATCGCTCAAGCCTTCGGTCTACCTGTGCAATCGTTCGGTTACGCGCTCGACCAGACCATCGTCAGCGGCACCCTGGACGGTCTCTAGGTAGAGCCTAGCGACCAGCGAGCACGCGGTCGATCTGCGTGAGGTAGGCGGAGCGCGGGTACGCTTTGCGGAAGCGGTCGGCGCGCTGCTTCGCGTTCGAGCTCTGCCCGAGACGTGCCAGCGCCGTGATCGCGATGAGCTCTCGCTCCTGCACCAGCGCGCCTCGCGGGTAGTCGGCGCGGTGTCGTTCGGTCAAAGCGAGCGCCTGCGCGGGGCTGGCGGCGAGCGCGGCCCTGGCGTCCTTCAGCAGGGCGATCTCGTCTTCCTTTCCGGCGGCTGAGCTCGGCGCGCGGAAGCTGTCCGGAGCTGGCGCAGCGGGCGAGATCGCAGAGCCCGAGCGCGTCTGCGCTGCGAGTGAGGCAGCCGAGGAGGGACGGCTTTCGCTCGCCGGGCGAGCTTCGGCAGTATCGTGCTCGAC
>DATLIL010001064.1:0-4875 GCA_035539475.1 Polyangiaceae bacterium | reverse complement strand
GTGCAAGGGCAAGGGTGGCTGCAACGGCCACTGCCCGAAGTGATTCGTACGCGTTGATCGAGGGCCCGCGCCGGACCACTGGCGCGGGCTTCGATTTTTGTCAGAGCTAACCCGCATGATCCCTCCTCCCGCGCGCCTCGGCCTCCCCGATCTCGGTGTCGGTGTCGGGCTGCGTGTGCCGCACTACCGGCACGTCTTCGGCGAGCGGCCAGCCGTCGACTTCTTCGAGGTGATCAGTGAAAATTTCATGGTCGAGGGCGGGCGCCCCATCTACCACCTCGAGCGCGCGCTCGAGAGCTACCGGGTCGTGCAGCACGGCGTGGCGCTCGGCATCGGCGGGCCCGCCGAGCTCGATCGCGCCTACCTCGAGCGCCTGAAGCAGCTCGTGCGCAAGACGAGCACGCCCTGGGTCAGCGACCACTTCTGCTGGTCAGGTGCGGGCGGCGCACACGTACACGACCTCTTGCCCATGCCGTACACGGCCGAGGCCGTGGACCGCATCGTGCAGCGCGCGCGCATGGTGCAAGATTTTCTGGAGGTTCCGTTCGCGCTCGAGAACACGTCGAGCTACCTGACCTACAAGTCGAGCGTGCTCTCGGAGTGGGAGTTCATCGCCGAGATCGCCGATCGCGCCGATATCGGGCTCCTTTTCGACGTGAACAACGTCTTCGTCTCCGCCTACAACCACGGCTTCGATCCCGTCGAGTTCGTCGAGCGCGTACCGCATCAACGCATCGTGCAGATCCATCTGGCGGGCCACACCAACCTCGGCAGCCACATCATCGACACGCACCGCGGGCAGGTGAGCGACGCCGTGCTCGACCTCTACGAGCTGACGATCCGCCGTGCCGGGCCGATCTCGACCCTGATCGAGTGGGACGACGAGATCCCCGATTTCCAGACGCTGTGGGCCGAAGCCGAGCGGGCGCGCAGCGTTCGCGAGCGAGCGCTCTCCGGACGTGACGGCGCCGAGCTCGAGCAGCGCCTGCAGGCCGTGCGCGCGCTGGCCCGGCCGCAAGGCGACGCTGCGAGTGACGAGGCGCACGGCTGGAAGCAGGGCGGTCCGCGCGAGAACGCCGCTGGCGACGACGAGGCTGCGTGAGCGAGCTCACTCGGATTCAGGAACAGATGGCCGCGTTCTTGCGGCACGGACGCGCCCTCGAAAAATCGAGCGAGGCACGCTCCTTCGCCGAGCTCGAGATCGGCGGTAGCGCCCGTCTCTCCCCGGTGGAGCAACTCGAGATCTACCGTGAGCAGTTCTGGCTCCGGCACACCAGCGCCCTGCTCGAAGACTTTCCGGGCTTGTCGGGCATCCTCGGCCAGCAGAGCTGGGAGCGACTCGCCGAGGCTTACTTCGCCGAGTTCGCTCCCGTCAGCTACTCGCTGCGCGACCTCGGCAAGGACCTGCCCGCGTTCGTGGCGCGCGCGACCTTCCTCGAGCACCGCGACCTCTGCAGCGACATGGCCCGGCTCGAGTGGGCCTACGTCGAAGCGTTCGACGCCGCTGACGTCGCCCCGCTCGAGCCTGCGCGCCTGGCCGCCATTCCCGACGAGGCCTGGGAGTCGGCGCGGCTCGTGCTCGGGCCATCGCTCGGCCTGCTGCGCTTGCGCTACCCGGTCGCGTCACTGCGCGCGCGGCTCGTCCAGCACCCGGACGAGAGCGTCGCCATTCCCGAGCCGGCCAGTACCCTGCTCGCGGTCTGCCGCCAGGGGCTCCAGGTGCGCACGCACGAGCTCACGGAGCCGGCCTTCGTCTTGCTCGAGCAGCTACGCGAAGGACTGCCGCTGGTCCCGGCGGTTGAATCGGCAGCGCGAATTCTTTCGCTTTCGGCGGAAGCGCTCGCGCCCGAGCTCGGCGCCTGGTTCGCCTCCTGGGCACAGCACGGCATCGTGGTCCAGGTCCTGGTCTAGCCACGGCACCAGGGTCAGAGCGCTCGAAAAAGGGGCTTTTCTGTCGTCGCAAGGGCGGAGTACGATGCCCGGCATGAAGAGCTTCGTCGTTGGGGTTTCGCTGTTCGCACTCCCGCTGTTCCTGCCGACTCTCGGCGGCTGCGGTGGTCCGTCGTCCGAAGGCCAGGACGTCAAGACGCCCGACGAGCTCATCGCCGAGCAGGAAGCGCAAGCGGTCGAGGACGAGAAGAAGCGCAAGACGCAGAACGAGTCCTACGACGACAACGTCGAGCAGACCGAAGACGAGAAGGCCCGCGAGTGGGACGAGACCGGCGCCGACCGCGCGCTGAAGCAGGCCGCCCGCTCCGCCGAGACGTGCCCCGACTCGGTCACCGAGAAGGCCCCCAAGGGCACCGGCACGGTCACGCTCGTCTTCAAGAACGACGGCAACGTGAAGACCTCCGAGATCGCAGCCCCCTACGCCGACACGCCCGTCGGTGAGTGCGTGCTGCGCGCGATGGGCGCAGTGATCGTGCCCTCGTACACCGGCTCCGAGAAGCAGGTGACGTGGGAAGTCGATCTGAACGGCAAGCAGGCCGACGCGGCCGCCAAGAAGCCTGACGCCAAGAAGAAGTAACCCCCCTCCATCCCTCCCGGGGCGTTCGCGCGGCCTTGCAGCGCCCTTCGTGAGTTGGGTTCGGGAAGCGCCGTCTGCGCCCATGACCGGGGCGAGGCGTGCCCAGGGCGCCGACGGCCACCCTGGGCACGCGCCTGGCTAGCGTGACAGGCGCCAGAGCATGGCCATGACTTCATCCAGGAGCCGGCTAGAGCGCTCTATGCGATCGGGCGGGACGTAGCCCCACGCAGTGGCGAGCCGGAGAGCAGAGCGCGTTTCATTGGCGCTGCCGGCCGCGGTGTAGAAGCGCGAGCGTCGATTACCCGCGTCCGAGTACTGCGCTTCGCCGATGTTCAGCACCATGCTGTTAGCGGCACGGAGCAACTGATCGGCGAGCGATCGATCAGAGCGCCTGATGCGCGGCATGAGAGGACGCAACTCGGCGATGACTTCGTAAGCGACTTCAGCGACTTTGAGCATTGTGTGTTCCTTTCGACCGATCCGTTTCGGCCGAAGGTCCCAGGCCGTGTGCGTCGCAGGCCGGGTCAAGGCTGCGCGCAGCGCACCGCCGAAGGCGGCGCGAGCGCAGCGAAGCGGCCTTGCACGCGGCCGAGCACACCGGCACGATCAAGAGGCCCGAACGGACACAAGCCGTAAAGCGAGGGCGTTCCGTCGCCGCAAAGCGCGGCCGTCAGTAGGCAACGCGCGAAGCGCGGCCCGATCTCTCTGTAGGGCAACGCGCGAAGCGCGGCCCGATCTGATCCCGGCGCTGCCGGTGCCGCTGTTCCTGGCTCTGTCGCCTGGCTCTGTCGCCTGGCCCTGTCCCCGTCGCTGACCCTGCCTCTGACACTTCTCGGGGCCGTGGACGGCCGTCTCCAGCGAGCAGCGGTGGCAGCGCGACAGGCAGCGCTGTACCCGGCGTGTTCCCCAACCCAGGCCTCCAAACACGCCGAGAGCGCGGCTAGGGGAGGGTCAGAGGAACCAGCAGCCCACGACGACGAGCAGCGAGAGCACCGCCACGCTGACGACGGCGGCGGCTTCCCAGGGGCTGGCGCTGGGATCGGTCGAGCGCAGCTCGATCGACGCGAGGCGCGTCACTTCGCGGTGCTTGCGGCCGGACAGGGCCACGTTCGCGGAGCGCAGCGCCTCGGGGTCGACGGACTCGAACATGGGGACGAAGTTTGTAACAGAGGCCCGTCCGCGCTGTCGAGCCGCTCAATGGAATCGAGCTTTTCCGCGAGTTTCCCACCATTCGCGGTAGCGCATCTGCGCGCGTTCGCGTTCTCGTGGGGGCAGATCGTCGTAGTAACCGAAGTACTCCCGGGTGAGCGCCTTGAGCTCTTCACCTGCGGGCCGCCTGATGTCCTGCGCGTCGTGCGTGAGGGAGTCGATCAGCCACTCGATGCGATGGCGGCCTCCGTTGGCGCGCCACCACTCGGCCCACATCGCGCCGTCAGTGCCGAAATCCTGACGCGTGACGACGCACAGCGCGCGGCTCGCGGCCTGGGTCACCTCGTTAGGGCCGAGCGGCAACACGTGGACCAGTTCGGGTACACACAGCGGGTGGCGGAGCTCCGCCAGCGCGTCGATCGCCGCGAGGCGCATGCCGCTACCCTTGTTGGCGTCTTGCGCGATGCTGCCGAACTCTCCCACGAAGACGCGGCCGTACTCCGGGTGCTCGAGGAACATCTTGGCTGCGGTCAGCGCGGCGCGGCGGACGTCCTCGTCGGTGTCGAAGAAGCGCCGCGCCACGGCGTGTACGCTCTCGGGCGCCGGGAGCTCGCCGAGCAGCAGCGTGGCCCAGTGGCGTACGCCGGGATCGGTGTCGTTGGTGCGCACCGCGACGAATGGCGCTGACTTGTGCCCCAGCCGCTTCAGCATGCGCAGGACGGGGCCGCTGTCAGAGGCCTTGGGCACTTCGCCGCCGGGTCGCATCGAGCGGGGCTTGAGCGGCCCAGGGAAGGCGCTGACAAGCACCGTGACCGCGGTAGTGCCGATCTCGACCAGGCGGTCTCCGGCCGACTCGTCGCCGGCCAGCAGCTGATCGAGGAGCATGCGGCAGTCGTTCGCCAGATCGACGATCACGCTGGGCAGCTTGAGCTCGCTCGAGTGTGCCGGCCGCGCCAGCGGGACCGCGCTGTGCGACTCCGTTCGCGACGCGGGAATGCCTTCGAGATCGGAGCCCCAGGCGCTGTCGACGTCGTCGTCGGTGAGCTCGCCGACGAAGTCGTCGCCAACATCGTCGTCGTCGTGGTCGTCGACGTCGTCGTCAGGCTCCGAGACCAGCTGCAGGCGCTGCGCGGAGGGCAGGCTGCGGGGAGCGGGAGCCGGCGTGGGATCCGCGGAAAAGGGCAGCTTCGGGATCGGAG
>DATLIL010001063.1:0-6173 GCA_035539475.1 Polyangiaceae bacterium | reverse complement strand
CTCCTCGGTGATCTCGCCCGGTGACGGTGCACTCGCTCGAGCTCGTAGCGCTCGACACGACGACGCTCGCGCTCGAGATGAGCGTGAGCAAGGGCTACTTCGTTCGCTCGCTGGCTCGTGACCTGTGCAGCTCGCTGGGCGTGCCCGGACATCTGTCGGCGCTACGCCGACTCGCCAGCGGCACCTTCAAGCTCGAAGAAGCTCGCCCGTGGCCACCTCCCGACACCGACCTGCTCTCGCTCTCGGAGGCAGCGGCTCGCTGTCTACCCGTGGAAAAGCTCCGAGCCGAGAGCGTGGCCAACGCCCGCCAGGGAAAGAAGCTTTCCCAGGGGGACTTCGAGACGGCCGGCGCCAGCGCGGGTCCCACGGCCTGGCTCGATCCCGCCGGAGTGCTCGTCGCCATCGGAGCCCGCGAGGGAGACGAGTACCGCGTCGTTCGCGGCTTCAACCTCAGCGCAAGCTGACCGAGACGTCGATGCCACGCGAGCTCAGCCTTCGGCGGAGTCGGTCCTCGAGCTCCCGCCCGTCGAACCCCGGCGGGAGGTCGAGCTCAACCTTGACCTGCCGGCCAAGCGCCTGAACCACGATCGCTCCACCCTCCAGCGCTCCTCGCCCGAGCTCGATGCGCGCGGTCCCGGAACGGCGGTCGCCACCCCAGGAGATGCGGCGAACGATCTCCTCCACGGCAGCGGCGAAGTCAGTCCGAAGAGTGAGATCGCTCGCCACCGAGGGTGGTGCGTGGGAAGCGGGCGGCGCGAGGACCATCGTGAGTGGGTCGAGCAGTGCTTGCGGCGCTTGGCCGTCGTCGCAGGGCGAGATGACGCCCGCCTCCATCCCTCTCGATCTGGGTCCGGCTGGGGGCGCGTGTTCCCCCTCGGCGAGCGGCGTGCCGAGCAATAACCCGTCCGCGCCTGTTTTCTCGTTTTGAGCAGGCCTACCGGCCGGCAGCGCGGTGTCGGTTCGCCAGCCGCTTTTCAGTATCTCGCGGAAGTCTTTGAAATTGAACTTCTTATTGCCCTGGTCCGCGCGCGGGACAGGGGGCGTCAGAGGTCTCTGGCCTGGGGTTTTTGGGGGAGTGACCACGGCGCAGGGTCGGCTCGGACGGGACGTGAGTTGCGTGCCCGCTGGCCCGTCCGCTACCTTTCCAGACACGGAGGTCGGCCCCCCGCCGCAAGTGGACTTGGATTCAGTGCCACCAGAACGAGTTTTGTCGATAGTGCTCGCGGTCCTGCCCGCATGCTTTGCTGCTGCCTTCGCAGGCGCGAGCTGGGCAATCAGCTCACTGTCCGGTGCCCGCCGGGCTGCCTTGAGAGACGCCCTCGAAGGCGGAGCGAAAAAGGCCCTCGATCGTTACATCGAGTCAGGCCCCACGATCGAAGCCCGCTGGCTCGTGATCCGCGCGCTGGGAACCTCGGCCTCGGCCGTCCTGGTCGCCGGCGAGCTCCCCTGGGAAAACGGCTGGACGCCTGCGCTCGCGGCTCTCGTAGCGGTCCTCGCCTACGCCCTGCCCAGCGAGATCCTGCGCGCAGTGGCCTCCCGCAATCCAGAGCGTTCGGCCCCGATGCTGCTGCAGCTCCTGCGGCCGATCGAGCTGATGGCAGCACCGATCGCCGACCCGATTCTCTGGTTGAGCCGCCTGGTCAGCAATCTCTTCGGCGCCGCGCCGGACGGCACCCCGGCCACCCCGGCCGTGACCGAGACCGAGGTCGAGCTGATCGTGAATGAAGGCGAGATGAACGGCTCGCTCGATCACGACCAGTCCGAAATGATCCGCAACGTGCTGGAGTTCGGCGACGTGACGGCCGGCCAGGTCATGGTTCCGCGCACCCAGGTCGCTGCTTTCGAGGTCGACACGCCGATCGAGGACGTCCTGGCCAAGGTGGTCGATACCGAACACTCCCGCTACCCGGTGTACCGTGAGAGCGTCGACAACATCGTGGGCGTTCTGCACGTGAAGGACGTCATGCGCGCTGCCGCGCATCACGAGCTGCCCAAGCTCAAGCTCGAGCAGGTCTTGCACCAGGCTGCCTTCGTTCCCGAGAGCCAACCCGCAGCCAGCGTGCTCAAGGACATGCGCGCCGGCCGCCACCACCTGGCCATCGTGATCGACGAGTTCGGCGGCTTCAGCGGCATCGTCACGCTCGAGGACTTGCTCGAGGAGATCGTGGGCGACATCCGCGACGAGCACGACGTGGAGGAGCCCCCCATCGTCGACCTGGGCGACGGCCGGCTGATGGCCGACGCCAGCGTCTCGGTCACCGACCTCGGCCGTTACCTCGGCGCCGAGCTGCCGGAGAACGGCGACTACCACTCGCTCGGCGGCTTCGTCGTCGCCCAGCTTGGCAAGGTGCCCGAAGTCGGCACCAAGCTCGTGGCGATCGGCCTCGAATTCGTCGTGCGCGAGGGCGATGAACGCCGCGTGAGCAAGGTGGAGATCACGCGCATCGTGGCGCCCGAATCCATCGCGCCGCGTTCGTCCTCCCGGATGACGGCGGCTTAAGACCCGCTCGCAGATCCGCCAAATACACGTTTGCCCCGCACGGAACCTGGTCCGCAGCGGGGCAACGTGCGCCCGGCACGTGACCGGGCGCCATCCGCAGTGCCTACTAGCTCTGCTCTTTGCCGATGCGCTTGAGCTGCTCGACCAGCTTGGTCCCGCGCTCGAGCAGACCCATGACCTCTTCGGTCGGGTCGCTGTTGTCGCCGCGGAGCACGGTCTCCATGTCGGCAACCTCGCGGCGCAACTTGAACAGCGTGTCGGACGGGCAAACCGCGCCACCGCTGATCGGATCCACTGGAATGAAGAGCGGGTCGCTGCCCATGGGGTTACCCGACGAGTAGCGCTTGATCTTGACGGTCTCGTTGCCGTCCTTGACCTCGAACTCCTCGGGCCACTTCTCTTCCTTGGCTTCCGCGAAGAAGGGCTTGGGCGCGTTGGCCAGCGAGACCCAGGGGCCGCCTGGTCCGTTGATGACCATGGCGGTCCAGCGCACCTTGGGCTTCTTCTGCTGGTCCAAGAACTCCATGATGCCGCTCTTGTTGCCGGCCAGAATGTTCTGGAGCTTCTCTTTCTGGTCGTTCGCCTCTTCGGTCGCACCCGCGTAGTCGATGAGGTTGGAGACGATGTCCGCCTTGAAGCGGCCGATGCTCTTGCCGGCCAGGTTGGCGCCCTTGAAGGGGATGTTGATCGAGCCGAGGGCGGTCACCGCTTCTTCGGGGTACTCACCCTTGCCGAGCTTCTCGCGGGCGCCCTTGAGCGTCTCGGCGAGCTTCGTGACCTCGGCATTGGCCTTCTCGATGTCGGCGATCAGGAGCTTGGCGCCGTCGAGCGCGGCCTCCGTGCCCTTGCCCTTCTCGACGCTGCCGCCGAAGGTGAAGCCGACGAGACCGCCGACCACCGCCGTGACACCCGCGAGGATCATGACCTTCCCGCGACCGCGCGCCTGAGCCTGGCGCACCTCGTCGCTCATCTCGATCTTGATCGCCGCCGGCTCGGCTCGAACCGGGGCCGCCTGGGCCTCGATCGCCGCGTAGGGGTCGCTGGCGTCGATGCGGGGCGCCGGTCGGGACTTGGTCGCGGTCGACCCGAAAGGCGGAGCCGGAATGCCCGCCGGCTTGGGAATGCCGACTGGAGGAGGAATCGAGCCACTGCCACCGGAAGGTCCGGTAACGCTCTTCTTCCCCAGTCGCGCCTTGAGATCGATCTTCGGCTTCTTCTCTTCGGCCATCGGGTCCATCACCGTGGGTTAGGGCACGTCGCACGAGAGGCGACAGGTCCAAGGTGTTTCAACCGGGCGGCACAGTAGCGGCCCGCTCTGGCGCCCGCAAGATTGAAACGCCCGTTGTTGCATGTAAAAACCGGCGCGCTAGCGCGGAATGGCCTTATGGCCGGTCCGCAGCGCGACTCGGGCGTGAGTTGGACGGCGGGGTCGCCAGCTCCTTGGGCGTCCAGGACCGGGGCACTCGCCCAAGGCAAAGCGTGTGGCATGATCGAAAGGTCATGTGGCGCGAGCTCATCGAGCGCCAGGACGTCACCGCGCAGGATGGAGCGAAGCTCCGCGCCTACGTCGCTGGAAAAGAGGGGCCTACCCTGGTTCTCGCCAGCGGCCTGGGCGGGCCGGTATCAGCCTGGCGTTATCAAATTGCACACTTCGCCCGACAGTATCGGGTCGTGAGCTGGGACTACCGCGGCCTCTTCGGCTCTGCGCTGGCACGCCCGGACGACCCGGTCGACGTCGCCATCCAGGCCAGCGACCTGGAGCGTGTGCTCGACCATCTCGGAACGAAACAAGCCATCGTGGTCGGCTGGAGCATGGGCGTGCAGGTCGCGCTGGAGCACTACCGGCGCCGGCCCGAGCGGACGACCCACCTGGTGCTGATCAACGGCACCGCGGGACGCCCCTTCGAGGGTGTGCTCATGCCGGGGGCTGGGCGGCTCCTGCCCCCGTTGCTGCGGCGCGCGCATTACTTCCACCGCGCGGGCGGACGGCTGCTCCGCCGGGCCGCCCGGACGCGGGCCGCCCTCGACGTGGTGCAACGCATGGGCAGCCTCACGACGGCGCTGCCTCCTGACCTGCTCGAGGAGCTCGCGCTCGAGTTCGCCGAGATCGACCTCGGCGTGTACCTGCGCACGCTGCGCGCGCTCGGCGAGCACGACGCTCACCCCGAGCTCGGCGACGTCAACGTGCCGGCGCTGGTCATCGCGGGCGGGCGCGACGTGTTCACACCGAAAGAGCAGGCCGAACGCATGGCCCGCGCCATGGAGCGCTCCGAGCTCGTGGTCGTGCCTGGCGCCACGCACTATACGGCTACCGAGTTTCCCGACGTGGTGAACCAGCGCATCGAAGCCTTCCTCGCGCGGCACCGGAGCTAGTGGGCCAAGCATCGTAGAGTGCTCGCGAATGGCAGAATATTCTGACGATCAGAGTCGCCGCGTGGGGGGAGGCTCGTCCGAATTCTCCTCCGTCGAGGATCGCGCGGCGCGTACTTCGGACGAGGGGGGCGGCGCGTGCCGCCCCCACGAGGGAAGGCCGCTCCGCGTGCTGGTGGTCGATAATTACGATTCGTTCACGTACAACATCGTGCAGTACCTGCGCGCGCTCGGGGCCGAGTGCGAGGTACGGCTCAACGACAAGACCACGGTCGCCGAGATCGAAGCCCAGGCGCCCGACGGGGTGCTGCTCTCACCCGGCCCGGGCACACCCGACGACGCGGGCATCACGCTCGCGGTCATCCGCGAGCTCAGCGGCAAGATCCCGCTGCTCGGCGTCTGTCTCGGCCACCAGGCCATCGGCCAGAGCTTCGGCGGCAAAGTGGTGCGGGCCGAGCGCCTGATGCACGGCAAGACATCGCTCGTCGAGCACGACGCCGAGGGCGTCTTTCGCGCCCTGCCCTCGCCTTTCGCCGCCACCCGCTACCACTCCCTGATCCTCGACGCGGCCAGTCTGCCTCCCTGCCTGAAGGTCTCCGCGCGCACGACCGAGCAGGAAATCATGGGCGTCCGCCACCGCGACCTCCCCGTCGAGGGCCTGCAATTCCACCCCGAATCGATTCTGACTCAACATGGGCTCGAGCTCATGGAAAACTGGCTGCACACGTTATGAGCGAGTCCCTCGTCTTCTCCCAGGTGTTCAACGAGCTCAGCGGGCCAACCGGCGCGAGCGCGGCCACCGTGCGCCGAGTGTTCGACGGCATCTTCGCAGGCGCCTGGACGCCGGCGCAGATCAGCGGCTTTCTGGTGGGGCTGCGCCTGAGCGGCGACCGTGCCGAGGTGATCTCCGCCGCTGCCGAGGCCATGCGCGCCGCGATGATCCCGATCGAGCATGACTTCGACGCCTTGCTCGACACGTGCGGCACGGGCGGCGACGGCTCGCACACGCTCAACCTGTCGACCGGCGCTGCGATCATCGCTGCCGCTGCCGGCGTGCGCGTGGCCAAACACGGTAACCGCGCCGCCACCAGCAAGTCGGGCAGCGCGAACAAGAACACGATGCCGGCTTCGCGCAGCACCTCGACTTGCTGGCCCTGGGGCACGTCGAGCGGGATGCCGAGCGACTCGAGCACATCGGCGCTGCCCGACTTGCTGGTCGCGGCGCGGTTACCGTGTTTGGCCACGCGCACGCCGGCGGCGGCGGCGATGATCGCAGCGCCGGTCGAGATGTTGAGCGTGTGCG
>DATLIL010001062.1:0-21250 GCA_035539475.1 Polyangiaceae bacterium | reverse complement strand
GGAACCGTCTCCCGCCGTGCCGCCGGAGCCGCCCTTGCCGCTCGCCGTGCCGCCGGAGCCGCCCTTGTCGGCGCTGTCGTCGTCACCGTCGGACTCGCCGCAGCCCGCCGTCACGACGCCGAGAGCGAGCGCGCCGGCAAGGAGGGTAGCGAGAGTCTTCATGGCGGTACCTTCACATCCACAGGCAATAGCCGATCGGCGAGCCCTGGTACACGTAGCAGCTCATGCCGTCGGGGCAGGCGTACTCGGTGTCCCCTTGCTGGCAGACCAGCATGCAGCGCTTCTCCATCGTGAACTGCACACAGCCGGGCTGCGCCTCCGCGCCGGTGGGCTCGTCCGAACAATCGGCGACCGTGTCGCAGTGATTCGAGCAGGAGAAGCCGGTCATGTTGTCGGGCAGACCAATGCCCAGGCAGTGAGCGTACTCGGTGCCGCACATCGCGGTCTCGCCACTGCATTCCACCGCGTAAACGGAGCCGCCGCCCGGCGCTGGTCCGGGGACCTGAATGCCGCCAGCGCCTGCTTCGCCCCCAACAGGAGGCTCGCCGCCGCTGCCGGTGCCGCTGCCAGCCTGGCCGCTGCTGGTGGCGCCGGCGCCCTCGCCTGCTTCGCCTCCGGGCGCGCCGCCATTCGCGTCAGGGCTGCCTGCGCTCGCGTCACCGCCGCGGCCCGATTTGCTGCCGCCGCTGCCGCTGCTGCCACCCCTGCCACCGTTACCAGCAGCAGGGGTGTTTCCAGCAGAACCTTCGTCGTCGGGTGAGTCCTCGCCGCAGGCCGAGAAGGTCGACAGTGAAACCAACACGGCGACGAGGGCCGGCAGCTGCGAAGCTCGCGAACGATTCACGCTTTGCCTCAGTCGGGCAGACAGTAGCGACCTTCGGTGGCGAGATCGAGATGGTAACCGGCAGGGCACGGCGCCATGTCCGGGTAACCAGCAAACGGGATCGGCGTGCAGATCGCCTGACCTTCGCTGGAGATGTAGAGCTCCCAGTTCACCGGGCAGTCGCCGCCGCCGCCGGGGCCGCCGCCGACGCCAGTCTCACCGCCAGCGCCGGTTGCTCCGCCTCCGCCACCGGGCGGGTTGCCAAAGCAGTTGCCGCCTTCGGTGCTGACGTCGGGCGGACAGTACGGGGTATCCCACTCCGGCGGGCACGGCGTTCCGCCGACGTTGATCGTGTCGACGCCCTTGCCGGGCGACGAGTGCGTGTACGTGATGTAGGCCTGACCGAAGCCCGAGTCGCCGAAAGCGTCGAGCGCGATCCAGGCCTCGTACACGATGCGGTAGTCCCAGTTCGGCGTTTCCGGGTTGGCCGTGAACATGTCGTCGGTAGCCGGAGAATCGACCGTGCAGTCGCCACTCGGAGCGCAGGCCGCGTTGTCGCAGTAGCCGCAGCCGTTGATGTTGCGGCTGCTCGAGGTGGCGACCGCGAGGACGTCGGCCGGATCACCCGTGATCACGCTGCCGTCGCCGCCGTTCACGCCGAGTGTTTCGAAGCCCTTGCACTCGCCGCCCGCGTCGGGGCTGACCAGGTCGACCTTGAACTCCATCACCGTCTCGGTGTCGCCGTTCGTGAGGCGGAGCTCGGTGTGATCGCTCTTGGTCAGGTCCGAGACGAAGGTGTGCCCGCGGTTCTGGCCCCAGCCGCAGCACGCGCCCTCGCCGTAGGTGTTGTCGGTGAAGGTCGGATCGAAGGTGATGCGGATGTGGACGTAGGCGACGCCGTCCTTCTCTTCGATCACCTGCTCGATCACCGCCGAGGGGGTCTCCGGCGTCGGATCTTCCGGGCCCTCGAAGCAGAGCGTGGCGGGTGGACGGATCACCGTCACACCTGGATCGCCGCCCATCTGTTCGCATTCGCCGGTGCACAGGGCAGCCGTGTCGGGACCGCAGCCCGTCGTCAGCGGCCGATAACCGGTGCCGCTGCCGGGGAAGTGCGCGCCAGGCGTCACGCCCGTCCCCGTGGGGGCGCTGCAGAAGCCGTCGATGCAGAGACCGCTCTGGCATTCGCTGTTGGCGCTGCAGTCGGTACCAGGAGCGCCGGTGCCCGTGGTGCCGCCATTGCCGGTGCCCGTGCTGCCGTTGCCGCCGCCGCCGCTGGTGCTCGAGCCGCACACGCCGTCGACGCACTCGCCGCTGGCGCACTCGCCGTCCGCGCTGCAGCTCTTGCCGTCGGGCAGGTCCTCTCCCGGGGCGCAGGTGCCGTTGTCACACGAACCACTGGCACACTCGCCGTCGCTGTCGCAGGCGCTGCCGGCCGGTGCGCCCGAACCGTTACCAGTGCAGGCTCCGTCGGTGCACACGCCGCTCGTGCACTCGTCGTCTGCGGCGCAGCTGGCGCCGTTCGGTTTGCCATTGCCGGCCCCGACGCCCGGAGCATCGTCCGAGCTCGAGCCGCAGGAGTAGATGGTGCCGGCCACGATCAGCGAGGCCAGCCAGGGGAATTTGCTTTTGCGCAACGGTCTGTGGGTCATCGTGTGTCTCGCTTTCTACTCACCTGGGAACGATGCGCGTGTCGCATCCAATCGTGTAAACGAGCTTGCCGCCGGGGGCGGACACCTTCTCGCAGCTCGCCGGACAAAGTTGAATCTGAGGCGGGTCGTTGTCGTCGTAGTACCAGCCGCCGTCTTCGCAGGTATCCGCCCCGCTCGTGTTGTAGAAGTAGGTCGGTTCGCACGCCGGGCTGGCGTAGGTGATGTTCACCTGCTGCAGATTGAGCACGGTGCCATCGGGCGGCGTGGGCAGCGGCATCGTGCACGGGATGGCATCGCCGCGGATCGCGCGCAGGGCGTCGAGCACCTCGTCGACGACCTCGCCGCCCTCGACCAGATAGGCGTCTTTCGTCCCACCAGCTTCGGCGATGTCCTTGAGGTTGCCGAGCGCGGGACCCACGCCGAGCACGTAGGTGCGGATGCCCGGATCGCCGTCGAGACATTCCGTCGCAGCGTCCACGGCGTCGGGGAGCGTCGGGCAACACTCCGGATCGACCGGCATGCAGGTATCCGAGGTAGCCGGGTCACAGCAGCTGACCGGCGCTTCCGGAATGCCGTCGGTGAGCAGCAGGATCACCACCTCGTGGCCCGGGTTTTCACCCTTCCAGTTCTGGGCATAGCTGCACGCTCCGCGGATGGCGGCGCCCGTGGGCGTCTCACCCGTCGGTTCGACGTCGTTGAGCGAGCCCATGATCGCGTCGGCGTGATCGGGCAGGACGCCGATCTCGACGTCGGCGGCCTCGTAGTCCGCCACGTCGCAGCTGGCCTGACTGATGGGCTGTTTGCCGAAGTAGCTGATGCCCACGCCGATGCCGGTGCTTTCCTCGTCGGCCATGAAGAGGTCGGTCGCCTCGCGCACGGCGTCCATGCGACGTTCGCCTGGGCAATTGCTGCCGTTCGGATCGCCGTTGAGGCACACGTTCATCGAGCCCGACTGATCGAACATGATGTAGATGTCGAGCGGCAGATTCTCGCCCTCGTAGGCTTGGCCCGTGCAGCCCGAGCCGTCGTCCTCGATCACGCACATGTTGCCGTTCATGCTGACGGTGCTGCTGCCGCCGGTGCCGCTGCCGACGTTGCCGACGTTGCCCATGCCGACGATGACGTTCGTGGTGCCGCCGGTGCCGCCACTGGCGTTGGCCTCGTCTTCGCTGTCACCCGAGGAGCAGGCGACGCCGCTCGCTGCAGAGCTGGCGAGCGCGCAGAGAAACAGGACGCGAGAGAGAGAGAGGAGAGAGGAGCTGAAGGGTATTGGCATGCGCAACTCGTTCGGGTTCGCGGGCAACGTAGACGGAAAGTTCCAATCTGCGCCAGCCGGCTCCCAACTGGGTTGTGGTGGCGTTCAACGAAGACTTTTCTGAAACGATTTTCGCTGAGGGCGAATCATGACAAACGTCCTCTTCGAGCAACGGAATTCTTCAGCGTCACGGCGATGCGCGTCGCGCGCAGACGCAATAGTCCCCAATCACTGCAGCGACTACGTTGACCTCGCATGGCCACGATCAAGAAGAAGACAAACCGAACGCCCGACGTCGGTGAGGTGCTCGAGAACCTCGAGCGTGAGGGCTCGCGCGGCTTTCGCGAAGAGCAGAGCAAGCGCTACGGCATCGTGGCGAAGAAGGCTTACGGCGTACCGATGGCGAAGCTCTTGAAGCTCGCCAAGACCGTCGGGCGCGAACACGAGCTCGCGGACGCGCTGTGGCGGACGGGTGTGTACGAAGCACGGCTGCTCGCGGCCATGGTCGACGAGCCCGAACGCGTCACGCCCGCGCAGATGGATCGCTGGGCTCGTGAGTTCGAAAACTGGAGCGACTGCGACACGGTCTGCTTCAAGCTGTTCGACCAGACGCCCCACGCCTTCGCCAAGGTCGACAAGTGGGCCAAGAGCCGCGAAGAATTCGTCAAGCGCGGTGCGTTCGCGCTGCTCGCCAGCCTGGCGCTGCACCGCAAGGATGCAACCGACGCCGATTTCGTGAAGCGGCTTCCGCTGATCGAGCAAGGCGCCAAGGACGAACGCAACTTCGTCAAGAAGGGCGTGAGCTGGGCACTCAGGGCCATCCTCATGCGCAAGAGCCCGAAGCTCCGTGCCGCAGCCAAGAAGCTCGCCGAAAAGCTGGCGGAGTCCACCGATGCGAGCTCACGCTCGATCGGCAAAGAGGCGCTGCGCGAGCTCTCGAAACGGGTGTCCTGAGCCATCGACGGGCGGAGCTCGCTATCCGGCGCGGCATTGACGCGGCCGACCGATCGGGCGAGCGTCGTGACATGGCGGGAGAGAAGCGGCGCCGGCGGTTCCGGGTCTTCGCGGCCTTCGCACTCGCCGTGGCCGTGAGCGCGCCCGTGACGGCCTTGGGCGCGACTTACACGGTGACGAGCCTCGCGGACGCGCCGACCGGCGGCACGCTGCGCGAGGCGATCGAGCTCGCGAACGTCGACCCCAACGTCGATGTGATCGAGTTCGACCCCGCCCTGACCGGGATCATCAGCCTGACCTCGGGTGAGCTCGCGATCACCCAATCGGTTACCATCGTCGGGCCCGGGGCAAACAGCCTGGCGGTGGCGGGTGCGGGGGCCCGCGCCTTCAACATCTACGAGCCCTACACGCAACTCGCGTCGAGCATATCCGGGCTCACCATCCAGGGCGGCAGCGCCGACGACGGCGGATGCCTGTTCGCACGCAACGCGAGCCTCGAGCTCGATGGTGTCGTTTTCGAGAACTGCGCCGCGACCTCCGACGGTGGCGCGATCTTCATCGACGGTGACGACAACTACGACGTCGCGCTGGAGCTCGTCGACTGTGTGATCACCGGGAATACGGCGGGCGCGCAAGGTGGAGGGATCAAGATCGAACACCTCTACGGTTCCGCCAGCTTCATCGACACCAAGATCGCCGACAACGAGTCCTTCTTTGCCGGCGGTGGCGCCCGGATCGAGCATCGGGGAGCGCTCCTGTTCGAACGCTGCTCCATCACGGGCAACGACGGTTCTGTCGGTGGTGGCCTGGCGCTCCTTGGCGTCTTCTCCCCGGCCACGATCGATCACTGCACGATCTCGGGCAATACGGCCATGGGCAATGGTGGCGGGGTGGCTTCGGCGCTGCACTCGAATCTGGAGCTCACCTACAGCACCCTGTCCGGCAACGATGCAGGCGAATACGGCGGCGCCCTACTGGCGTCCGGGAGCACAGTCTGGCTCTACGGCTCCACGGTGTCCGGCAACAGCTCGGGCGACGCGGGCGGCGGGCTGGCGCTCATCAATAGCGCAGGAACGGTGGAGTACAGCACCCTCTCCGGGAACAGCTCGGACGAGAACGGCGGCGCGATCTACGCGAAGCACAATCCGCTGATCGTTCGTGGCACCATTCTCGCCAACAGCACGGCGACGCCGGCAGGTGATCTCTCGGTCTACTTCACCTCCACGGCCACACTCGACTATTGCCTGGTCGAAACGCCAGCCTCGGCGACCTTCACGGGTAGCGGCAATGTCCTCGATCAAGATCCGCTGCTCGGTCCACTGCAGGACAACTACGGGCCGACCCCGACCCATTTGCCCGCCGTGAACAGCCCGGCGGTCGACGCCGGCAATCCGAGCTTTTCTGCCCCTCCGCTGAGCGATCAGCGCGGGCTGCCGCGGGAGGGTGGGGTCGCCGTCGACATCGGCGCCGTGGAGCGCATCGAGCTCGACAACGGCGATCCCGTTCCGGGTGGAGACTGCACGCCGGAGCTAGGCGCTGCGGTCTGCGTCAGCGGCCACTGCGCTACCGCGTCGGACCAATGCATTCCCGAGGGCGGCTGCGCGGACGACAGCGACTGTTCTCCGCCCAGCGTCTGTGAGCTCGGCACATTCTCCTGCGGGGCTGACAGTGCGACCGGCGGTGCGGGCGGCAGCGGAGCCGGCGGCGACACGAGCGCTGCGGGTCACCCGAACGGCGGAGGAGGAAGACCAGATGTCGACGCCGCTGGCGCCGGTGGTGACTCGAGTCAGAGCGCCGGTGGCGCCGAAGGGGATCCGTCAGACCATGCGGCTGGCTCGGGAGGCGATCAGGGCTCGGCTGGCTCGGCCGGCAAGGCAGGCAGTACCGGCAACGCTGGCAGGCCCGCCACGAGCGGTGGCACGAGCAGCGCCGGTTCACCCCCCGTCGACAGTGAAGAAGATGGCGGCTGCGGCTGCGAGGTGCCAGGCAGCCCCGGCAATTCGAACGGGCTTTTCGCGAGTCTGTTGTTGATGCTAGCCGCCGTGCGACGACATACCGTCAGAACAGCGCCGGGCGGAACTCGAGCCCGACGCCGGTCATGATCGAGGGGCGGCCCCAGGTCGCGATGCGCTCGTCGTTGACGAAGATTTCGACCGGTGAGGGCGCGACGACGGCGGCGGCGTGGAGCGTCAGGGCCATGATGCGGTTCAGGCGCCAGGCGGTGTGAACGCCCGAGACCACGACGAAGACCCAGCTCTCGGCCGAGCGCGTGCTGGCGGGAACTTCGGAGAAGCCCTCGGCGACGACGTGCGCCGCGCCTCCGCCGAGAGAGAAGTCGAGCCACCAGCCCGGGACGAGATCACCGCCGACCGCGAAGCCTCCGGCCGCGAGCAGCGGCTTGATCTCGGCGCTCGCACCGGCGCCTTCGGCGCGCGCGCTCGCCATGGGTACCCGCAGGAGCCCGCGCAGACGCAGCGACTCGTGCAAGGCCACGTCGGCGTTGAACTGAAAGCTGGAGCTGAAGGTGAAATCGGAACCGGCGTGATCCAATCCGATCACGGCGCCGAGGATCAGCGGGCTGTCTTCGGTGGGAGCGACTTCTGGCGGGGGCGGCTCAGGGCTCGGCGGCGGTTCCTTCTCGGGAGTCGGCGGAGGCTTCTCCAGCAGGCGCGCGCGCAGCACCTCCATCGTGCCCACGACGATGGCTTCGGTGCGCACGTCGGCCGAACCCGAGCCGCCGCTGACGACACGTTGCTCGCCAGTTCCGGTCTCGACGTCTCGCACCCACACGGTGGAGGAGCGCTCGTCGCCGGAGAGCAGGACCACCGCGACGGCGTCATGCTGCTCGGCGAGCTCGGCGAGCGCACCGCGGCTCGTGGCAACACGCCCGGTCGCGCGCAACACGCGCACGCCGGCGTGGAGCTCGGCGGCTTCGGCGATCAGCCGGCGCGTCGTGGGGCTGTCACGCTCTGGCAGCAACAGCACGATCAGGGGCCGCTCGCTCTGCGCGGCGGCATCGGGTGCCGTCAAGCCGAGCGCGATCCACAGCGCTGCCAGGATCGCCCATTTCACTCAGGCGATTGTCACCTACCGAGGACCTCACGCGCCAGAGCCTCGTGCGGTCCGCTGCGATAGGTCTTCAGGTAGCGCTCCGCCGCCGCCCTGGCCGCGGGCTGATCGCCGCTTTCGAGCTCCGCTTCGAGCAGCCGGCCGAGCGCCTCGCGGCCCAGCGTCCCGCCCGGCGCCTCTGCGAGGTAGGTCGAGAACCACTTGGCGGCCTGGTGTCCGCTCGACGCGCGGCCGAGCAGGAAGGCCGCCATGGCAGCCTGCTTCGAGCCCGGGAAGCGCTCGCGGCAGGCCATCAGTGCGTCGCGGGCCACGTCGGCGCGTCCCGAGAGACGCCCGGCGCGGGCCAGACCCAGGAGATCATCGGCTCCGGCACTGCGGTAGAGCGCCGGCAGCCCGCGTCGTTCGGCGGCGCGCACGGCCTCGTCGTACTTGCCGGCCATCTCGAGTGCTCGCCAGGACTCGGCGGTCGTAGCGGCGCCGCTGCTCGGAGGGACGGCCGACGTCATCGGCGGCAGCGTCTCGAGCTCCTCGAGTGCCACCACGGTCGGAACGCGCGTTTCTTCAGAGCCAACCTCCAGGCTTTGCTTCGCTGAGACGAAGCGCGTGCCCTGAATCCCGGCGCCGCGTACCGCCACCGTGCCTTCACTCACGCTCACGCGCAGAGGCTGAGTCTTGGACGAGGACCAATCGACGACGAACTCGGTGCCGATCGCCTCGACCTCGTAGGGGCCGGCGGCGACGCGCCAGGTGCTGCCGTCGCGGTGCTTGACCTTGAGGCGCACCGAGCCGCTGTCGAGGTGCACGAGGCCGCCCGTCTTTTCCTGAAACTGAACGCGCGCGCGCGAATCGCCCTGCAAGGCGAGCGACGAGCCGTCATTGAACTTGGCTTCGGTCGGCGCATCAACGCGTGAGGTCATCCACTCGCCGGCTGCCACCGGTTGCGTCGCCAGGTCCTGGCCGCGCCGTTCGCCGAGCTCATAGGCCGCGCCGGCGCCGAGCACCGCGATCAGCCCGAACGCGCCGAGGCCGACCTGCAGTCGCCGAAGTGAACGAGCTCGATTGTTGGAGCGCTGGCGCAAGGTGCCGCGCACCCGTTGCTCCAGCCGGCCGACGGTCGAGTGCTCGTGCGCACCGTCGTCGCCCATTGCCGCCGAGTAGTGCCCCAGCAGCTGGTGGACGGGATCGCTCATGGCGTCCCTCCTTCCTCTCCCAGCCAGACCTCGAGCGCCGCCGACTTCCGCGCGAGCTTCACCAGGCGCTCTTCACCGCGCCGCAGCCGGCGCTTGAAGGTGCTGGCGGAAAGCCCCATCGCTTTGGCAGCTTCGTCAGCAGTGAGCTCGTCGAGACGGTAGAGGAGCAAGGCGATCCGATCTTCTGGGTGCAGCTGATTCAAAATGTGGTGAACCGACCTAAAAGCTTCACGGGATTCGACTTCGTTCGAAACGACGGGCAGGTCGGGCAGCGAGCCGGTGGCGGTCAGGCCGAGCCAGCGCCGCCGGTAAGCCTTGAGTAGCCGGCGCTTGGCAGTTATGACCGCAATTCCGCGCATCCAACCCGACAGCGCGGCCGGCTCGCGCAACTTGTCGATGGCTTCCAGCGCATCGACGAAGACGTCGTGCACCAGATCTTCCAGCTCGTCGGTCGGCCCGAGCAGCCGCCTCAGAATCCGTTCGATGCGTCCGTGGTAGAGCTCGAAGAAGCGGCGGGTGACGGCCGGATCTCCGCGTCGCAGGCCCTCGACCATGGCTTCGGCCGCCTGGGCGGCTGCCGCTGCGTCGTCGCCTGTGTTCGCCTGCTCTGACGCCGCGAGGTGCAGGGGGCGGGGGTTACTCCAGATGGCCAACCTTCCCATCGTAGCGAGTTCCGAGTGACTCGAACACCTAGCCACCCGACCCGTCCGGACCGGTCCAAGTTTCGTCTCTCCCACCCTGTAAGCCGGGTCCCGGAGCTGTCCTGACCGATCCGAGAATCCGTCGCTGACCACCGTTCAGGCCGGAGAGATCCGCTTCGTATGAAAGATGGCCCGTTTCCGGGACGTCCGGTGACCTTGTAGCACCTGGTAAGCAATCCTTCCGCTGCGAGGACAATCCTCACGGGCGGGTTGGTGCCACGACCTCGCGGCTGCCGGTTCACGGCGGCCGTGCGGCGGAGGTGCGCGCGTTACCGGGCCGGCACGAGTCGAGGAGCAATGGGTCACACGGGTCACGAGGCAAAGAGGCAATGGAACACAGGTCTATCGTCGTGGTGCATCGTCTGCCTCACGCTGTTCGTGTTCCTGGCGCCGCGCGCGGCGCGGGCCGACATCGAGCTCGGCAAGAGCGACGGCTGGACGGTCAGCACCGACGGCCGCATCAACGGCTTCCTCTCATACACGACCGGTGAGGGCACACCGACGTCGCCGAACGACCCGATGCAGGTCGTGAACATCGCCGGCACGTCGCTCGAGGACTTCACCGACAACAAGAACAACATCGAGACGCTGCGCATCCGCACCGGCTTCGTCGGCAGCATCCTCGGCTTCAAGCTGACCAAGCCGTTCTCCGAGATGCTGACGCTGACCGGGCGCTTCCAGCTCTGGAGCGTGATCGAGAGCAACCGGCAGGCCTCGGAGCGCAACTACCCCGACATGCGCGAGGTCTACCTTCGCGCCGACGGTCTCTGGGGTGGCGCGCTGATCGGCCGTAGCGTGGGTCTGTTCAACCGCGGCGCGATCGAGATCGACTTCCTCTACGGTCACAACTACGGCCTCGGTCACCCCTGTGACACCAAGAGCAAGGGCCCGACCTGCGGTCACGTGGGCTACGGCGTGTTCTTCCCGTCGTTCAACGCCGGCATCGTCTACAACACCCCGAGTCTGGCGGGCCTCAAGCTCACCGCCGGCATGTACGACCCGTCGACGCTGGCTCTGCCCGGTTACGTGCGTACGCCGCTGCCGCGCATCGAGTCGGAGCTAGGCTACGACTTCGGCGAAAAGGGTCCCGGCGGAGAGTCGCCGCCCTTCGCGCTGCACCTGTTCGTCAACGGTCTGTGGCAGCGTCTGGTGCAGGCGGGTGATCCGAGCGCTCCGGTCACGACTCGCAGCGAGGACGCCTGGGGCCTCGGCATGGGCGGTCGCGTCGAGGTGATGGGCGCGTTCAAGATCGGCGCCTCGTTCCACACCGGCAAGGGCATCGGCCTCGCCGTTCCGCTCGAGAACAGCCCGACGGCGGCCAACACCGACGGCGATCTGCGCGACACGAACGGCATGTACGTGCAGGCCATGTACAGCTTCCCGACCGGTACGGATCTGGCTGCCGGCTACGGCATCAGCCGCGTCAAGGAGCTGCCGACCGACACGACGATCAGCCTGATCGAGCACCAGCGCGGCATCTCTGCCGCCGTGTATCAGCACATCAATCAGAACTTCGTCCTCGGTTTCGACTGGTTCCGCGCCGACTACCTCTGGCACGAGGGCGAGACCCAGGCCGTCAACACCTTCAACCTCGGAGCAACGCTGCACTGGTAGTGCGCAGCGGCAGGAGTACAGCCATGAATTCGAGTATCTGGACAGTTCTTGCACTTGGCTCACTCGTCGTGGGCGCCGTTGCTTGCACCGCAGGTGGTGAGGAGGTCCCGGACGCCACTGGCGGGTCCGGCGGTTCGGGCACCGGCAATACGGGCAACACCACGCAAGCCGGGTCGGCAGGCACCGGGCTCGTCCCGATGGGCGGCAGCGCTGGTACTGGCAGCGTCCCGGCGGGCGGCAGCGCCGGCAGCGTCGTCGGAGGCAGCGGCGGCAGCGCTGGCAGCGTCGTCGGAGGCACTGGCGGTAGCGGCGGCAGCGGCGGCTCGGTTGTCGGGCCCGCCGATCCGGCGTTCAACAACGGCACGCCATTCTACTACGCCAAGGAGTGCATGTACGAGAACGACGGCTCGCCGCTGGCGGAGTGCAGCGAGGGCGAGGTGTGCTGGGTCGCGGACAACGACACCCCGGCCAACCCGCACAGTGAGATGACGGTCATCCCCATGGGTGGCGATCCGGCCGTGGTCTACAACATCACCCTGCGCATCCGCGGCATCATCGAGCCCAAGTACTACACGAACGGTTGTGAGCCGCAGTTCATGCGCGCGACCAACCCCGCCAACGAGACGCGCTCGATCTACGTGTGCAAGGCCAGCGACGGTACGTCCTGGAACGACACCTACAACGTGTGGCAGCTCTCGATCGTCGATCCCCCGGCGACGTACTACCTGAACGCCGACAACGAGAACCCGGGCCACCGCGTGAACACCATCGACGGTGAGTTCACGGTCCAGGCGCGCGGCGGCACCAACATCCAGATGTACTTCGACGATCTGAACGGCGGGCAGATCCGTAACTGCGGCCTGACGATGGCCGAGCTCGACGTCCCGGAAAAGGGCGGCAACTTCTACCAGCTCGACGTCGTCAACTGGACCGCAGCGCCCTGAGCGGCGCAGTTTCTCGCCGCGGCGCGCGGGGATGCCTCGTCGCCGTGCGTCGCGGCGGCCTTGTACGACGCGCGTACACACCGTTCCGCGCGCCCGGGCGATCTTGCGATCGCCTGGGGCCCGAGAGCCCGCAGGCGATCGGCTACTGATCTACTTCGATCTCTAGCGCAACCTGGGCTCGAGCCAGCGCCACTGAGCGGGGTACTCGCCCTTCCGGGGCTCCATCACGCGCTTGGAACCGCCGCCCCACATCGGGCCCGCGGCCCACCAGGTCCAGCCGAGGTAGACGTCCGGATTGCTCTCGACGTGGTTGAGCATGTTCTGCACCGCGGCCTCGCACAGCGGGTTGTCGCCGCCGTTGAACTCGCCGAGGAAGCCGCGCTTCTTGTGCTGCTTGGCCCAGTCGGTGAACGCCTTCATGCGCTCGGCGCCGATCGTCTCGCTGACGCACTCGTCGCCGCTGCCCGACGAGTCCTTGTCCATGTACTGGTGAACCTCGAAGGCGACGTTGTCGGCCGGGTCGACGATCGTGAGCATCAGCTCGCCGTTCGGCGTGCCGTACCAGTTCTGCATCCACGAGTGAGCTCCGGTCCAGCCGTTGCCGGGCACGAGCACCAGGTTCTTGGCGCCGGTCTTGCGAATGGCGACGATGGCCTCGTTGGCGGCGTCTCGCCACTGCTCGCTCTTCATCTCCTTCGGCTCGTTCATCAGCCCGAAGATGACCGCGTCGTCGTCCTTGTACAGCGTGGCCAGGCGCTTCCAGAAGTCGGCGAAGTCCCTGCTCGGAACCGCACTCGAGCCGATGATCTCCTTCTTGTATCGGGCATAGTTGTGCGGATCGAGGATGACCTTGGCGCCCAGCGCCTTGAGGTTCGTCACCGTGGTCTGCAGGCGCTCGAGCTCGGCCTTGTCGAAGGGCTCGTTGCGCTGGGGTTGCAGGCGCTCCCAGCGGAAGGGCAGCCGGAAGACGTTCATGCCCTTCTTGGCGAAGTAGCTCGGCGAGGAATAGCCGCTGGAATACTTGCCGTCGGGGTACATGTACTCCTTGCCGTGGGTACCGGGCAGGGAGCCCTCGGCGAACTCTGCCCCCGCCAGATTCATGCCGCGCATCATGCTGGGCGCCTTGACGATCTCGATCTGAGTCGCCGGCGAAGCGCCGCTGCTGGCGCTGCTCTCACCCTCGCTCAGCGGGCTCTTGCTCTGCCCTGGTGCATTGCCCGATCCACCCTGGGTAACGCAGCCCAGAGCAGCGATCGCACCGACCGTCAGCCAACGTCCCGCAGCTTGAACGAGTGTCGAATCTTTCATCGGGCGCAAGCTAGCTCGTCTCGCTGCTCTCACAAGTGTGCGCGACCGCAAACGTTTGACGCGATCACGCCACACGCGCGTCAGGCTGTCCGTCGAGCAGCTCCTCTCGCGTGAGGAGAGCGCTGTGGGAGCCGATCATGGATCGGTCACGGAATTCGCTGAATATTCCGCATCGAGTGCGGGCTCTTGCCAGTCCTGTCTCAGCTTGCAACGATGAGGGCGCAGTGAGGGATTCAGCGCGCATACCGTTCAGCGAGCTCTGGGAGCTCGGGGCTCTAGGCGATCGGGACGCCTTGCTCGGTACCGTGGAGAGCATCGTCGGTCTCGGTACCTGGGTCTGGGACGTCAAGCACAACCACGTCGCGTGGTCCGACGAGCTCTACCGCATCCTCGGCTACGATCCGTCGCGCGACGAAGCCACGGTCGAGAACTTCTTCGCGGCCGTACACCCCCGCGACTTACCCCGTGTGCAGGCAACGTCGTCGAACGCCGCGACCACGGGACAGACCCCCACCGTACACTGCCGCATCGTTCAACCCGGCGGTGCGGTCCGCCTCGTTCGCCTCGACGGCCTCGCGGTTTACGACGACGCGGGCAATCTCGTGCGTCTGATCGGCACCGTTCTCGATACGACGGAGACGCGTGCCCGCGAGCGCGAGCTCTCACGCTCGGCGTTGCTGCTCAACGAAGCGCAGCGCATCGCCCACCTGGGCAGCTGGTACTGGGAGCCGGACAGCGGGCGCATCGAGTGGTCCGCGGAGATGTATCGCATCCTCGATGTCGCGCCCGAGGTGGTGCCGACCGTCGAGCTGTTCTCCAGCCTCGTGCACCCGGAAGACGCGGGCCGGGTTGCTGCCGCACGCGAGCGCGCGCTGGGCGGTGGCAGATCGCCGATGGAGCTCAGGATGGTGACGCCGGCAGGCGTCGAGCGCACGGTGATCATCCAATCGCACTGGAGCGACGGTCCGGAAGGTCAGCACAGTCTGATCGGCATCCTGCTGGACGTGACCGATCGCCGACGCCTGGAGGAGGAGCTGCGCCACGCCCAGAAGATGGAAGCCGTTGGCAGGCTGGCGGGCGGTATCGCGCACGACTTCAACAACCTGCTGGCCGTGATCCAGAGCAGCGCCGAGCTGATGCAGACTCGCGGGCAAGCCGCCGAGCTGGACGACATCTTGCAAGCGACCAGTCGCGGAGCGGCTCTGACGCAGCAGCTCCTGGCCTTCAGCCGGCGCTCCGAGGCCGTCACCAAGGTGCTGGATCTGAACGAGCGGGTCCTCAGCGCGGCACGCCTGGTCAGGCGTCTGATCGGCGAGGACGTGCGGGTGAACCTCGAGCTCGGCGCGGAGCTCTGGAACATCCGCGCCGACTCGGCCCAGATCGAGCAGGTGCTGATGAATCTGGTGCTCAACGCGCGGGACGCCATGCCGTCTGGCGGCGAGCTGACGATTCACAGCGAGAACGTGCCGCAAGGTACAGCCGCCCATCGCCCCCACGCCGACGACGGCGAGCAGGTGCTGCTGGCCGTGAGCGATACGGGCAACGGGATGTCGGCCTCGACGCGGGCAAGGATTTTCGAACCCTTCTTCACCACCAAGGCTCCTGGTCACGGTACGGGTCTCGGGCTCGCCACGGTCTTCGGCATCGTGCAGCAAAGCGGTGGCAAGATCGGAGTCGAGTCGGAGCTCGGCCGCGGCAGCTGCTTCCGCATCTATTTCCCGCGCGTGCTCGAGCACAGCGCGGACGGCCCCTCTCCAGAGCGGCTCCGCACACCGAGCGGACGTGAGAGCGTGCTCCTGGTCGAAGACAACGAACACCTGCGTGGCGTGATGCTTCGAATACTGGCGGACGCCGGCTATCGCGTGACGGCGGCCGCAGACGCGGAAGGGGCGCTCGGTCTCGGGCGAGCCAATCCGGACCCATTCGACATCCTGGTCACGGACGTCGTGATGCCCGGCGACTCGGGGCGCGCCCTGGCGCGGACGCTGGGTGGCGAGCACCGCGTGCGGAGCGTCCTCTACGTCACGGGCTACGCGCCGCTGGGGTTGGACGGCGATCTCAACGGAGGACCGTGCCTGCAGAAGCCGTTCGGCCAGCACGAGCTCCTCAGCATGATCCGAACGACGATCGACGGCAGCCGAGCCGGATAGCTCGCGGCGATCGCCCGCGGCCGACTGTTCAGCCGGGGAGCTCGTCGATCTGCGGTGAGCGCCCCCCTTTAGCTACCTCTGCTCACACCCCAGCTTCGCCTTGGATAAAAGCGCTTCCCGGACGACCCGCGTGCTGCGACATTCTTACTAGCCATGATTTTTTGGCTCGGACTTGTCGGAGCGCTCGCGCTCCTTGCGCTCGTTTCACTGTTCAAGAAGCCGAGCCCCGAGGAAGCGGAGCCGGCACTCAAATTGGAGGAGCCGGTTGCGGGACCACCCAAGGCAGTGGTCCCGAGCCTGATCGTCGAAGACGATCTGGAAATCACGATGATCACTGCCTTCCCGCAAAAGAGCGGCGGCTCCAACAAACCGAAGCCGTCGGCGACGGCCGGGGAGCCCGCGAAGCCGGCCTACCACGTGCCCAACCTCGCGCGGAACAAAGCCTGGGACGAGGACGACGGCGACAGCTCGCGCGGCCCCAAGGTGGAGGTCATCTACGAGAAGGATGCGGAGATCGAAGAAGTGACGGCGCCCGTCGCGCGCATCTTGATCACGGCCCAGGGCGACAGTGACCGCGGCAAGCGGCGGCCCGACAATCAAGACAGCCTGCTGGTCTACGAGGAGAAGTCAGTCTTCGTCGTGGCCGACGGCATGGGTGGCTACGAGGGCGGGCAACTCGCCAGCTCGACCGCGGTCGAGACGATTCGCGACGCCTTCGCCAGGGAAAATTTCGACGGCCAGACCGAGTCGGAAGCGGTCGTACCGCGCCGCGGACGCGAGCTCGCCTGCGCGATCCAGATGGCCAATCAGGCCGTGTTCGAAAAGGCGAAGAGCGATCCGGCGCTGTCGCAGATGGGAACCACGATCCTGGCGGCGCGCTTCTCGCCCAACAAGCAGCGTGTCTATATCGGCCACGTGGGTGATAGCCGTTGCTATCGGCTGCGCGACGGCACGCTGCGCCAGCTCACCACCGATCACACGATGAAGGCGCTGGGCATGAAAGGCCCGCGTTCGAACGATCTGAGCCGGGCAGTTGGCATCGGCGCCAAGGTCACCATCGATCTGGTCGTCGACAAGCCGCGCAACGGTGACCTCTATCTGCTCTGTTCGGACGGGCTGTCGAAGATGGTGCCTGACGAGAAGGTGCAGACCATCCTGCTCGGCGAGAAGGATTTGAACATCGCCGTGTACGGCTTGATCGAAGCCGCCAACGACGCGGGTGGGCGCGACAACGTGACGGCAGTGGTGATCAAGGTGGTCGACCGCGGCGCACCCACTCAGGCGAGCGCCTGAGCTCGAGGGCTTGCCGGCGATGAAGTCTCGCGCCGCTCTCTCCCTGCTGGGGGCGTGCTGGCTCGCGGCCTGTTCTTTTCCCGACTACGGCTTCGAGCCGGAGCCGACAGAGCCGCCGCTGGCCTCGATCTGCGCGGATGGCCTGACCAGTGAGGCCGAGACGGGCATCGACTGCGGTGGCGGCTGCGCGCCTTGCGGAGTGGGTGAGCCCTGCCTCGTCGCCGACGACTGCGTGACCCAAGCCTGCTTCGACGGGATGTGCCGCGAGCCTACCTGCACGGACGAGGTGAAGAACGGCGCGGAGAGCGACCGTGACTGCGGTGGCCAGTGCGATGCTTGTCTCACCGGGCAAGACTGCGGCGTGCACGAGGACTGCGAATCTCGCGTTTGCACGGAGGGTCTGTGTCGCGCGCCCGAGTGCACGGATGGCGTAGCGAACGGCTCGGAAACGAGCGAGGACTGCGGCGGCGTCTGCCCGCCCTGCGCGGACGGCGCCGCCTGCCTCGAGGACGACGACTGCGAGAGCAACAAATGCTCGGAGATGATCTGTGTCAGCCCGCGCTGCACGGACGGCGTGAAAAACGATGTCGAGACGGACATCGACTGCGGCGGCGGCTCCTGCGGCCCCTGTATGCCGGAGCAGGCATGCCTGGAGGGCAGCGATTGCGACAGCCTGGTCTGCGACGCCAGCGACCACTGCGCCACTCCAGCCTGCGACGACGAGACGCTCAACGGCAGCGAGTCCGATCTGGATTGCGGCGGACCCGACTGCCTCGGCTGTAACGTCCTGGAGAAGTGCGAAGGCCCGGACGACTGTATCAGCTCGACCTGCCAATCGGGCCTGTGCGTGCCGGCCGAGGCGACGGGTGCGGAGCTCTCGCGCGAGAACTGGAGCGCGAGCGCGCTGCTGACTCACATGAACGACTTGCCCGCAGACGCCATCGACGCGAGCAGCGCGAGCGGCTACTGGTCTTCCGGCGCGTTCCAGGAGGTCGGCATGTACTTCGAAGTCGACCTGGGCATGCCCCGAGTCTTCTTTTCGATCGAGTTCGAGTGTCCGGTCGACAACGACTATGCGCGGAAATTCGACGTCTACTGCTCCAGCGACGGTGACTTCAGCGACGAAGAGCCCGTGCAGGCGGATCTGCCGGGACTCTTCCCGCTGACCAGGGTGGAGTTCGCGACGGCTCAGGTCGCGCGCTACGTCCGCATCCAGATCACCGAAAGCGCTCCCAGCTGGTGGTGCATCGACGATCTCCGCATCTACCGCTGACGCTCAGCGGCAGGTGCTGGATGGTTCCGGGCCGCTGGTGATGGCGATGTTGGCGAAGCGCACGGTCTCCTCCTCGGCGCGGAGCTGATCCTTGTCGAGCAGGCTGCGGTAGATGCCCCACTTCGGCCGTACGTAGCTGGCGCCGTCGCGCCACAGGTCGAGGTTCCGGCTGACGGAGAGCACCTCGGCACCTGCGGCGTCGCTCACGCTCAGCGCGAGCGCCCCGGACTCGGCGAAGGTGACCTGTACCCGAACGTCCAGCCACTGCCCGCGCAGGCCGTCCCACGAGGCGTCGGCGATGACGTCCTGACCGCTGCTGGCGCTGTGCCGTATCTCGAGCCTGTCGTCGCCGTCCCGCGTTGCGCCCGACAGCGTGATCAGCGGCGTATCGTCGTCACCGTCCACGGCCTTGAGCTGGAAGAGATGGGTGAAGCTCGCCGAGAATCCCATCTCCGCGTTGACCTGGAAGCGCCAGCTGAAGGCCATCGTCTGATCCTGAAAGCCTTTCAGCGCGTTCGGCGATGGGTCGTAAGTCTTGATCTCGACGCGCTGGCGGTCGGTGTTCGCGCCGTCGAGGTCGATGTCGCGGTGGAGCGCAAAGACGAAGTGATCGCCGACGCTCGCGTCGCTGTCCTCCCACACGTGTCGCATGGGCGGGTCGTGATCGAGATCCGGATTCTCGATCGGTTCGCCGCCGAGCACGGTGGCGATCAGGGCATAGGTGTCCATCGTCCTGGCCCCGTCGGCGTTGAGGCACGTCGTGTTGCCGAAGGTGCCGATGGGCAGACCGCCGTCAGCGGCGCTGGGCGAGCCCCCCGCCGTCGTGCCGGCGCTGCCGGGGCTACCGCCAGCCGAGCCAGACGTTCCGCTGCCGCCCGCGTCAGTCGAGGCTCCGGCGCCGCCAGGGGCGCCCGCTGCGGGGCGTCCACCCGAGCTCGAGCCAGTCGAGCCGGCAGCAGGAGCGAGCGCGCTGCCGCCAGCCGAGTCTCCGCGCCGCGCTCCGTCGGTCGACCCTTCGAGCATCACGCAGCCGAGAGAGAGCAAGGCGCCCAGCGTCACGAGCGCTGAAATGTTCGAGTCCGGGCGTGCTGTCGATCGCATGGCGCAGCTCGTGCACGTCGCGTGCCGGCCCCGGCCGACGGCCATTGCCTCGTCCCGTTGTACGCAAACGGTACGGTTCGGACGTTCGCGATCAGGGGCGCTGTACCGCGACGGAACAGCGCCGCGTCACTGCGCCTGCGCCGCAGCTTCGAACGGGACCTCCACGACGACCAGGGTGCCCGAGCCCGGCGCGCCACTGATGCGGAGGTTGCCGCTCAGGCGCCGAGCGCGCTCGCGCATGCCGAGCAACCCGAGCGACGCTGCGTTGGAGGCGGCCTCGGAGCTGATGCCTCTGCCGTCGTCGCGCACTTCGAGCCGCAGCACGCCGTCCTGCCGCTCCAGCACGATCTGCACGGATTTGGCCTCGGCGTGGCGGGCCACGTTGGTGAGCGCTTCCTGGCAGATGCGGAAGATGGCGGTCGACAGGCCGCGCTCCAGACGTCCTTCGCCGACGTTGGCGTGTACGGTGCAGATCGTGTCGGTACGAGCCTGAAACTGCTGCCCCTGCCACTGCAGGGCCGCAACCAGGCCGAGGTCGTCGAGCATGCCGGGGCGAAGCTCGGCAGAGATGCGCCTGACTCGGTCGATCACCTGATCGGTGAGCGCGGACATGCTCATCAGCTTGTCCGCGATTGCTCCGCGCGGGTCCTCGCCGCTACCCAGCCGGCGGGCGATCCAGGCCACGTCCATCTTGAGCGCGGTGAGCGCCTGCCCGAGGTCGTCGTGGATCTCGCGGGCCATCGTGGTGCGTTCTTCTTCGCGCACGGCTTCGATGTGGGCCGACAGTGCTCGCAGCTGATCGTCGAGCTCGCGGCGCTGAATGGCGATGCCTGCGACGTGCGTCGCGCGGGCGATCAGCTCCAGATCGGCGGCGCCCGGCGTGCGCGGCTCGCGATAGTAGAGGGCGAAGGTGCCGAGCACGCGACCCTCGCTGGAAAAGATGGGCGTCGACCAGCTGGCTCTCAAGCCATGCGGCAGCGCCAGGTGCTTGTATTCGCTCCACAGCGGGTCGGTCTCGATATCGGCGACGAAGACCGCGCGCCTGAGAAAGGCCGCTGTGCCGCAAGAGCCCGCGCGCGGCCCGATCTGAGCGCCGTCGATGTCCTTGGTGTAGATCTCGGGTAGGTGCGGCGCTGCCGCGTGCCGCAGGCGTTTGCCGTCGGGATCCAGCAGCAGGATCGATGCGATGGTGGACGGGGCTTGTTCCTGGATCATCAGCGCCAGCGAAGCGAGCACGTCCTTCAGCGGCTCGCCGGAGGCGATCATCTCGAGCACGGTTTGCTCGACCTCACGCAGGTTTCGGGCGCGTACGGCCGGCGTCACGTCCTCCATGGCCAGACCTACGCACCCACCCGGCAACGGAAAACCCTTGATCGAGAAGAACTGCGTGCCGAACTCGAATTCGTCGAGCTCGTGCACCGTCTCTTCATGTGCCACGCGGTTGAGCAGCTGGAGCAGCTCGGTCTCCGCCAGACGCGGCGAGATCTCGGAGATGCTCTTGCCCAACCAATCGGCGAGCGTGTAGCGCGTGACCTGCTCGGCGGCGGGATTGAAACCGACCAGCGTCGCCTCGCGCGCCTGTTCCGGATCAGCCAGGCGCCAGACGGTCAGCGCGATCTGTACGTTCTCGACGATGTTGGCGTAGAGGCGGATGGTCTCGTCGAGCTTGCGCTCTTCGGTGACGTCGCGGCAGGTGCCGATCAGCCCCAGCACCTTGCCGTCTTCGCCGAGAGCTGCCTCGCCCAAACAATCTAGGACACGGATCGATCCGTCCGGTCGCACGATTCGCTTGAGGTGGCTGAAGCGACCGCCGCCCTCGACCGTTTGCCAGACCTCGCGCTGAACGGAATCCCGATCCTCCGGGTGCAGCGCCGAGACGTAAAATTCGAACGTGACCTCGCGTGATCCAGGTTCCAGGCCGTAGAT
>DATLIL010001061.1:0-14001 GCA_035539475.1 Polyangiaceae bacterium | reverse complement strand
GGCGACGCCTGGGTCGACTTCAAGCTCGGGCCCGTGCCCTTTCCCATCCCGAACACGCCCGCGCGGGTCAAGGCCGTGCGCTACCACGACCTACATCCCGTCCTGACCGGCTACCTCACGAACTTCCCTGGTGAAGTCGAGATCTCGGCGTGGGAGCTCGGTGCTGGCTGCAAGAAGTACTTTGCCGCCTGGCAGCTCAACCTGGGTGGCATGGCGGCGGGTCTCCTGTTCATGCCGCGTCGGACCTTGCAGGCGTTCGTTCGTGGCCGCCGCAGCGACACGCTGTACGGAAACGAGTTCGAGCCGCTGCTGGAGCAGACCGTCGCGCAGGTGCGCGGGGCGATGCACGTTCCTGCCTCCGAGCCGCCGCTGCGCGCCAGCGCCGCCGACTGGGCGCTGTTCGTACCGACGCTGATCGCTGGCTGGATCGTCGGGTTACTCAGCCTGGCCGTGTTTCTGCCGCTGCTGCCTTTCGGCCTGGTCACCAACTTCTTGCGTGCGCGCTCCCGCCGTCTGTCGGCTGCACGCTGAGGTCGACTCAGACGTCGCGCAGACCGTACCAGAGCCACCCCAGGGCGCTTTGCAACGAAACGGTGACGACGATCAGCGCTCGCGCTCGACGACGAAGACGCGCTCGCCGGTGCTGCCGTGGAGCTTGATCGGGCTCTGCCCGAGCGCGCTGAGCCAGCCCGGCAGCTCGCTCTCGAACGCGCGGCTCGAGCGATATCCCGGAATACCGCCGCTCGTCGCCTTGCGGAAAAAGCCGACGGCGTCCTCGTTGGCGAGATCCTTCTGCCGTACCCGAGCAGCAGCTCGGTCCGGTTCGGTGAAGCGCCTGATCCAGGCTTCTTGCAGGATGAGCACGTCGGGCGCGCGCTTTTCGATACCCGAGAAGGGCGGGTCGAGCTCGCTGACGCCGGGCATCGGATTGCGCTTCGCGCCGCGCGCGGTGTCGATGCGTGTCACGCGGTAGGGCGCGCTGGATGAGACGTCGAAGTGCGGCTGGTACACGAGCTTGCCGTAGGTTTCGACCCGCGTGCCGCGCGGTAGCTCCGAAAGCCAGGCCTCGAGCCCGCGTCGCGCGTCGCGCCACTGGGTGAAGGCAAGGGCCGTGACGCGTAGAGCGCCGGGCAACGCCAGCGCCGAGACCAGCAGCAACGAGACCGCACGGCGCAGCGGCCCGGGCGAAAGCCCGCGCTCGATAGCCGACAGTGCGATCGCAGCGCCGGCGCCGGCGTAGACGCTCAGCCACAGCCCCGCCGGCAGCACGAAGCGCGCCTCGCGTCGCGCAGCAACGAGCGTGAACAGCAGCACGCTCGACACGGCCGCGCAGGCGGGCAGAAACCCGAGAGGACGGCGGCGCACGGACAGCACCAGGCCCACGAGCACCAGCCCGAACACGGGCCAGGGCCAGAGGTGCTCCGGCGCGAGCCGAACGAGGTCGCGTAGGTTCTCGAGCTTGCCGGCCAGCGTGGGCTCGTAGTTGCGCCATTCCTGGCTGTTCTGACCGCTCAGGAGGCGCAGGCGGTAGACGAAGCCGGTGGGATTGAGCAGCGCCGGAGACGCGACCCCGTAGACCACGACGAACGTCAGCGCGGCACGGGCGAGATTGCGAAAATGCGTGCGCCGGTCAGCGACGAAACCGCGCGTCACCAGCGGCAAGAGCACGGCGTAGACGAGAGCGACGAGCACGAAGCTGGCGTAAGCCTGATCCTTCGTCGCCAGCGCCAGCGCTGCGCAGGCGGCGGCCGGTGCGTAGCCTCGTCGATCGGGCAGCGCGGCGACGTAACGTTCGACCGCGAGCACCGTCCAGAATAGGTAAGGCACGTCGAGGTTGCTCGTGCGCGAGTAGTAAGCAAACGCCAGCATCGTGGCCGCGAACAACGTCGTGAGATAGCCCGCTCGCACCCCAAACAGACGCCGCGCCAGGCGCGCCAGAAGGAGCAGGGTGAGCGTGCTCATCGCGATGGCGGTGAGCTTGGCCACCACGCTGATGCCGGTCATGGTCAGCGGCGTGAGCATCGCGTCGCGGATCGAGCCGCCCACGAGCAGCCAGCGACCCAGCCCGGCGAGCAAGAAGGGGAGGGAGAGCAGGAGCAGCAACAACCCGTGAAACAGCGGATAGTTGTGACCCGAACCGGGCGTCAGATTCGCACCGACGGTCCGAAACAGATCGCGCGGTGCGATGCCGTCGCACTCCCAGCCGAAGGCGCCGGGCAGATCCCAGCCCGCCACCAGCAGAGCCCCGAGCGCATGAAGGCTCGCCACCCAGGCCGTCGCGCGATCCTCGCGCCAGAGCTCCGCGACGAACGCGCTCGCGCTGCGCCAGGCCGGGCTGAGCCACTTCATGGCGCGGCGAGTCTAGTTCAACCGAGCGTCAGAGCGCGTCGCTCTTGATCTCGACCGGGGCGCCCTTTTTCTTCGGCAGGCGCTTGTACTGCAGGCGGATGGCGGCTTCGCCCGTCGCGCGATCCATGGCGAGCTCCACACCGGACGCCTTGCTCCACACCCAGTTGTAGGAGAGCTCGGCGTCCCCGCTGGCCAGACAGTCGGCGAAGGTGTCGCGGCAGCGCGGGGGGATCAGGCGGGTTTCGATGTTGGCTGCCCCGTACTTCTTTTCGAGCGCGGAGGACAGCTTCGCGAAGGTGTCGATCCAGGAAGACGACTCTTTGCCGGGAGGCTGGGCCACGAGCACGATCTCGCACAACCCCTTCTCGCAGAAACGCAGGCGCGCTTTAGCAGGGAGTCCAATCGCTTCGGGCGTGCCGCTGCACAGTGATGACTCCTCGGTTTCTTCCCAGGTGTTGCCAGCGGTCTCGCACGCCGTCTTGCAAGCTTCGACGCTGGCGCCGAGCTCGAAGCCGGCAGCGCCTTGGGGTGCCGGAACTTCGGGCGGGCGGACGCTGCGAACGGTCTTGCGACGCCCCTTGGCGGCTTCCTCCCGAGCGGCGGCCTCCTCCTTCTCGAGCTTACCCGTGGCGCTGCAGGACGTGTTGCCCGAGTCGTAGGAGCAGAAGTAGGTGTCGCCCATGCAGATCGCCGTCCAGCTGCGCGTGCCCTCCGAATCCTCCACGTCCTCGATCGTGATCGAGTTCGGAGCGCAGCCGATCTCGCCCGAGGTCGCTTTCTGCTCGTCGACCTGAGTGGGGACGAAGACGGTGCTGAAGCTGTTGCCGCTATTCCCGCTGCCGAACGTGTTGACGTATCCCGTTTTGCCGCTACCGCAGGCAGCCAGCAGCGCCAAACCCAGGGGCCCAATCCTCGATGCCGTCACGGACCGGGAGGCTAACACAACATCAACGAGCGGTGCGCGCGGCGCGGTCCACCCGTTCTTTCACCGTGCGGCGATCGAGCCCGAGGCGGCGGCCCGTGTCGACGTAGCTCTCGGTTTGGGCGTAGATCGCGGCACAGTAGCGGTCGAGCAGTGCCTCGGCGGAGAGTCGGCTTTCCACTAGCGCCTGATCGAGCGCGGCCGACTCGACCACGCGCTGCGCCGGGCGGTAGCGCTTGCGCACTAGCACGTTGCGTACGCACTGCTCGAGCTCGCGTACGTTGCCCGGCCACTCGTAGCGCGCACCGAGCTCGCGCTCGACCCAGGCCAGCACGTCGGTCGCCAGCGCCCGGGCGTACTCGGGTCCGGCGATGCGCTCGGCCAGAACTCCGACCAGGAGCGCGAGCTCGCCGGGGTCGTCTTCGAGGCGCCGCCTGAGCGACGGAGTCTCGATGCGATCGGCGCACAGGCGGTAGTACAGGTCTTCACGAAACCAGCCGGCGCTCAGACCTTGATCGAGATCGCGGTGGGTGGCGACCACGATCTTGCCCAGGAACATGCGCGACTTGGTCTCGCCGATGCGTTGAAAAGAGCGCGTCTGCAGCACGCGCAAGAACTTCACCTGGAACTCGGGCGAGAGCTCACCGATCTCGTCCAGGAAGACGGTGCCGTCCGGTCCGCACACCTCGAGCCAGCCCTGGCGGTCCTCGAGTGCGCCGGTGAAGGCGCCGCGGCGGTGTCCGAAGAGCTCCGACTCGATCAAGCCCTTGGAAAGCGCCGAGACGTTGAACGCGTGGTACTGGCTGGCGAACGGCTCGACGAAGCGCTGCTTTTCCTCGTCGAACGCCAGCAGGCGCGAGTAGCCGACCGCCTGCGCCACCAGATCCTTGCCCGTGCCCGACGGCCCGACCACGAGCGTGGGAATGTCCGCCATGCGACGGTAGACGCTGCGCTGATAGCGTCTGAGGTCGTGCGTGAAGATGGAGTGCCAGGTCTCTGCGCGAAGCTCCATGATCGGACGTGAGCTGCCGAACATGTAGCGGAACACGTAGTGAAAGGCGCGACGGATCTGGAAAAAGAAGGCTATCGCCGCCGGCGCCCCCAGACCCGAGGGCAGCGGCAATCCGGGCGTCACCAGTAGCTCGTCGAAGTCCTGCTTGAAGCGCGCGTAGCTGCCGAGCTTCTTGTGCTGCGGCGACTCGTCGACGGTGAGCTCGTAGAGCGTCAGCTCGTAGCGAGCAAACAGGGCGTAGAGCGCGAGGTCCTCGTAAAGTCCGAGCTCGGCCTCGCTCAGCTCGCCACGGACCGCGTCCAGGCGCTTGCGAGCCTGCAGGGCAGCGCTCCAGCTGAGGTCGCGCAGGCGCGAGACGTTGGGCCGCTCGGGGTAGAACTGCGCAGGCCCGAGGTGCGCCTGCTCCGCGGACCAGACATCGCGGGGCTCCGCGAAATGGTTGCCGAGCGCGGCCCGCTCGTGAGCGATGCGAGCGGGCAAGAACGGGTTTTCGTGAGCCAGGCGCGAGATGGCCTCGGCGAACCGGCGTTCCTCCGGCGAGAACAGAGGCATGGGCACTACAGGTACATAAGTGTGCATGTGATGTACACACGCCGCGCAGCAGTCGTCGTCCAAATCCCTTTGAATTCCGATGCTTGCAACACGGGCGCCTCCGGGCCCGGGAGTTGCTGAAGGGGGGCCATCCCGCGAACAACGGCGGGAGCTGGAGGAACATGATGGCGCGTATCAAGCGCTGGACACACGGAGTGGTGGCCAGCATCGATGAGTTCATCGTTCAGATCGAAAACCACGAGGCGCAGGTTTCGAGCGCGCTGCGCGAGCTCGAACAGGGCGTTGCGCGGGCCAAGGTGCAGCTCGGCCGCGTCGAGCGCGACGGCAAGTCGCTGCGCCAGAGCCTGAGCGAGGAGCAAGAAGCAGCGCAGCGCTGGCGTGACCGCGCCAGACGCGAAGCGGACGAGACGCGCGCGCTCGAGTGCCTGCGGCGCTGCAAGCGTTCCGAGGCGCGGACGCGCGAGCTCCGGCACCGGCTCGGTGAGCACGAACGTGTGGAGCAGCAGCTCACGCGAGACGTGCGTACACTCGAGATAAGGCTGTCCGAGATGCGCGAGCAGCGCAACCTGATGCGCACGCGGCAATCTCGCGCCGAGGCCTTCAACGTGGTGCAAGGGGGCGGCGACGGCGTGGCGACAGAGCTCGGTGAAATGTTCGAGCGCTGGGAGACCAGCGTCGCCGAGACGGAAGTGGCCAGCGGTTGCCTGACGGCGTCGCTCGACGACTTCGAAGAGGGATTCGTCGACGCAGAGGAAGAAGCCGCGCTGAAGCTGGAGCTTCGCGCCCTGAAGGAGGACGTGTGATGGACGGCGAATATCGAGATCTGTTTGCGGCCGACGTCAGGCGCGCGCCCAAGCCGACCGTGGACGCCGATGCCCTGACGCGCGCGCTGCGCCTGGCAGGCGCCGTGATGGTCGTGGCCTCGGCCTCGACCTTCATGCTGCAGCACTGGGACAGCAGCGGAAACGATCTCTGGCGCTACGCGATGCTGGTGGGGCAGTCGCTGCTGCTCGCCCTGGCGGCCTACTTCGTGGGCCTCACCGTGCGCGAAGGCAAGAGCGCGCGAACGTTCCTGGCGCTGGTGCTGGCGACCATGCCCGTGAGCTTTGCGGTGCTCGGTGGACTCGTCTATTCGCAGTTTCACCTCGAGCCGCTGTCGACACTGCCGCAGTACGCGAGCTGGGTCGCTCCCACGCGCTGGTCGGCCATCGTGGCCGTGCTGGGCACGCTGGCCGTGCTGGTGCCGCCCGCGGTCATCGCCTTCGTGGCGCTGGCGCGCAAGCAGGCCAAGGCGCTGACTCTCACCTTCTTTGCCAGCAACCTCCTGCTGCTCATCCCGGTGCGCGAGCCGGCTGCGATCACCGGCGTGCTGGCGCTCTCGACGCTCGGCCTCGTCTGGCTCGAGCTCGGCCGGCTCGGCCTGCCCGCGCAGCTCGATACGACCGAGGCGCGGCTGGCTCGCATCATGCCCTTCGTCGCGCCGTTCTTGATGGCTGGTCGTGTCTTTCATCTCTATCGCCCGACGCCGTTGTTCGTGGGTGGCTTGCTGCTCATCGCCGCAGGCGCGCTCTGGCTCGCCACGTCGCGCCGTGAGTTCGCTGGCCTGCGCTCGCTCGGCTCCTGGCCTTGCGCGCTGATGGCGGTCCTCGGCTGGACGCTGTGCTGGCTCGATTTCTCGGGCCACCTGCACTCGGCGTTCGCGTCGCTCGTGACGCTCGGACTGCCCAGCGCGCTTCTGCTCCTGGCCGCCTCCACACGAGCCGTGACGTCGCGAAAGGCGCTGGCTGGGCTCGGTCTGGGTCTGGCGCTCGTGACCGCGGTGCTCGGGCCGGTGGCTGAGCTCGGTACCTTGTCGGTGCTGACGTGCCTCGGCATCGGCATCGTCGCGGCGGTCTGGGGTGCTGCGCTGCGCAACGTGGTGCAGACGGTGACCGGCGCGATCGTCGCCGTCATCGGCCTGGGCGCTCAGGTCATGCTGGCCGTGCGCGCCGAGGATCTGTTGCGCTGGGGCAGCCTCACGGCCGTCGGCGTGCTGCTCATCCTGGGAGCCTCGTACGTCGAACGCAACAAGGCGCGGCTCGCGCGCTGGTGGGATGCGCGCCCCGGGTTGCCTATGGCTGAATGATGTCCCACTTGGGCCGCTCGCACGTGGCAGCCAGTGCTTCGGCGCTGGCTACCACGGCGGCCCGCTGCTCTTCACGGCCATCGAGAAAATGAACGAACTCGAACTGTGCATCCGGCTTGCCGAGCTCGTCGCGGAAGGTGCGCACGAACTCAGTGGGCGGCGCCGCGCGCCGGCCGAGGATCTCGACGTAGGGAACCTTGACCAGGGGCTGGCCGCCCTCGCCGGTTTCGTAGGCCTTGACCACGAGCTCGGAGCAGACCACCTGATCGTCGGTGGCGAAATCGAAGTTGAAGTCGTAGGGCCGTCCGAAGTAGCCGAGCGCGCGCTCGATCGCGCTGGCCTTGGCCTCCTTGGAGACTCGCGGCCGCAGCACGGCGACGTAGTCGGCGCCGCAGGAGTGCTCGACGGACGACGTGACGACGCCCTCGCTCACCGCTTCGAGCACCGTGCGTTCGTGCCCTTCGGCGTCGCGGGTGCCGAGCTCTTTCCAGCCATCGAAGCTCTTCTGTTCCAGCCGCGACGGCAGGTCAGCGGCCAGACTCGCGAGCTGCTCCCGGGTGCCGGCGTAGAGCGCGGCGTGCGGCCAGAACCCCGGCAGGCCCACGTTGGACAGGTACCAGTTGCGGCGTTCGACGATGATGTCGCCCGGCTCGAGCTTGGTCTTGAGCTCCACCAGCTGAGCGTCGCTGATCAGCCGGCGTTCCTGGGCGGTGAAACGCGTGTCGCCGGCCCACTCGGCGAAGCTCTTCTGCAACGGAAACCAGCGACGCGCGAGCTCCGCCTCCAGCGTCTCGATCTTGTTCTTCAGCCCGCTGCTGGTCGGTGTGAGGACCCGCGAACGGGCCCGCTGGCGCAGCGGCGCGAGCAGTCCGACGAACGAGCCGAGCTCGGAGTCTTCCTTCATCTCGCGCTCGATCCAGCGCTCGTACCAATCGCAGCCGAGCGGGACGAGGAAGAGATCGCGAGCACGACCGAGCCTGCCGCGCAAGCCGCTCAGCGTATGCGCCGGCAAACCGAAGCTCGGCATGGCCTCGTCGAACAGAGTTTGCAGGAGCTTCTTGCCCGCTAGCACTTCGAGCAAGCGCAGCCCGGAGTCCACCTGGGCGCACAGCCCGGCGAAGCTCAGCGCGAAGCCGCGCGCATGAAGCCGTCGCTGCTTCAGGTAGTCGAGCCCGTACCAGGCTCGATAGCGAGCCTTGAGCTCGTCGATGGCGAGGATCGGCTCGAAAACCTGCCACCAGGCCTGCCTCACCCGATCACGATCGCCGGCCGAGAGCTCTTCGACCTTGGCGCTGACCAGGCGTGAATCGAGGCGCTCCAGCGCGCTGATCGCGCCCTCGAGTTGCGGCAAGAGGCGACTCAGGCGGACGGCGTCATCGGCCGTCGCCAGGCCGAGCTTCTCCGCTCGCACCTGCCAGAGTGGCTCGAGCTTGCCGCCGACACGGCGCGCGAACGGGTACGCCGCCTCGAGCTCGTCGCTCGGCCAGAGCCCGATGCCAGCAGCCATTGCTGCTGTCGCACTGCCGCCAAGATAGAGAACCTGTCGACGTTTCACTTGAGTACGGAGCTCTCCACGGTACCCGGCCAGAAGGCGATCAGCAAGACCGCCATCTGCGCGCCAAAGGTGGACACGTCCATGCTGGCCTCGATCGCCGCGTGAAAGCCGAGTCCCACGATCACCGCGACGCGGCGCGTTCTCGGCAGGCACAGGAGTAGGGCTAGCCCGAGCTCGGTGGCGACGACCAGCTTGGCGATCGAGCCGTAACCGAGCGCGTGAGAGAGACGCTCGAACAGGGAGCCGCTGACCAGCGTGAAGCGGTGCAGATCTTCGAGTACGGCGCCACTCAACCACTCGCCCTGAAGCTTGGCCACGCCCGACGCGAAGTAGACGCCGACGACGAAGGCGCGCAAGAGCTGGAGCGGCCAGAGCGGGCGACTCTGGTTGCTCGGTCGCCAGCCGAGCGGAGCCAGGGAGAGCCAGAGCACGGCCAGATAGAGCAGGTGCAGGTGGTGGTAGTAATGAAAGCGATCGGACGCCATCAGTGTGTAGCTGACGAGTCCGAGCAGCAGCGCGGCCAGCCGGGGGAACACGCCGAATAGCAGCAGCAGCGCGAGCAGCGTGCGCGTCCAGACCAGCGCCGTCGTCGCACCCTCGTTCAGCGCCACTCCGAGCGCGAGAGGGGAGGAAAGCGGCGGTTCCTTCGTCGCCGACCAGCCGAGGTCGAGACCGTGGACCCATCGATGGTGCTCGAGCTCGAGCCACGGCGAGAGCCAGTCCGAGTGCCTGATCAGCACGATGCCGGCGAGAGCAACCCGCAGCCAGACGTAGATCCACGGTGTCACGTCGCCGCCGAAGAGCTCGTCGACGAACGCCGAGGCTCGCTTCAGTGCGGCCGGTTGCACTCGAGCTCGAGCTCCGTGGGCGAGAGCTGCCGCGAGCGCAGCGGGCCGCGCAGCAGGGTCACGCGAGCGGCCGTGGCTTCCGGCTCGAGCTCGCAGGCGAGACGCAAGAGGTCGGGCAGTCCGCCCGCCAGGATGTTGGCCGGATCGCGCCCGGCGCCGCCGCTCTCGGCCGACACGACGATGCGCCTCGCGTCGTTCGAGAGATACGGCGCCAGCCGCTGCAGTGGAACTCGACGGTCACCCGCCGGTGTACGAACGCCGAGCTTCAGCTGGTAGCGCTCGACCACGCTGAACATGGCGAACGAGCCGACGGTCTCGCCCAGGGCCTGGGCCACCAGCGGTGGCAGCAGAGCCAGCAGCAAGAGGGCAATGAGGACGGGGCGAGGGGGCTTGCGCGTACGCCGATCAGAAATCGGAGGGTCGCCATTGTCAAAGCGTTCGTTGGCACGGGATTGCGAAGGTCATTTACGGCGGAGTGATACTCACTCATGTTCGTCGTATGCCCGCGCAATCCAAAGCTCTGTTCGCCTTCGCGGCTTCGTGCTTGGGGTGCTACGGCTCGGTGGGGCCGACCATCGGAGTTGCTCTGCCTAGTGGGCGACCGACGGCGGGATTCGAAATGTCCGCTGCTACCCTCACGCTCGCGAAGTCCTTCGCGCTAAGCGGGTCGTCTACGCCGACGTCGGACCCCGATTTCTGGACCGGCCGCACGTACTTCGTATGGGAACCTTCGCTGGGGAAGGAGCTCAGCGATACCAACGGACCCTTTCGTTTCGTAGGGGCCGGCCCGACCCTGGGCATGCGCTGGGACGAGCTGGACGATACCTCCACACGCTTCGGTTTTGCGGGTGGAGGCTGGGTCAGCGCTGGATCGCTGCTCCAGTCGGATTCCAGCCAGGGGTGCGGCGAAGACTTACGTCCCTACGCCGCGTTGATCGTCGGCATTAGAGGCGAAGAACTGTACGCGTCCCCGAAAGTCGGCGTGGTGCAGGTGCCGGAGATTTGCATCTCGCTGGGAAACCTGTGATTCGCCGCTCTCGAGCCCGGCGGCTGGCTTCACGATCGAAGCCAGCGCCGATGTCCTGCTCCTGATCAGGTGCCGATCACGCCGCAGCCGATGCGGCCGCCAGCGTTGCCCACGGGCTGCCCGCCGTCGTCCTTCTTGGCGTGGATGATGATCGCGCGACCGGTGAACGAGTTGGGATCGCCGGGGGTGAGGTTCGCGTTGGGAACGATGATCTCGAGCGTGCCCTTGCCGTCCTTGCCCACGGTGAGGTTGCCGAGATCGCCGAGGTGACGCTTCTCGGCGGGGGGCAGCGCGTGATCGTGGCCGCCCGGGTTGTAGTGGCTGCCTGCGCTGGCCGCGTCGGCGGCGCTGCAGTCGCCCTTCTCGTGGATGTGCCAGGCGTGGTCGCCAGGGTCCACGCCCTCGACGTTGACCGCGATCTTCACGCCGCCCGGGACCTCGGTCAGCGTCGCCTTGCCCTTCAGCTTCGAGCCGCTCTTGGCCTGCAGCTCGACATCGAGCGTGCGCGGCGGTTTCGCTTCCGCGGCCGGTGCGGCAGGCTCAGCTGGCGCGGCGGGCTCAGCGCTCGCGGTGGGTTCGGGCGCAGGCGGCGCCGCGGGGGGCGTTGCGTCGGGCGATGCGGCCGGCTCGGGCTGCTTGCCGCCACATGCGATCGCCAGAGCAATGCCGCCCAGTGCCAAAACCAAGAATCTCGAAGTTTTCACGTGTTTGTCTCCTCGGTTCAGGCACCGTTCGTAGGATCGAATCGCGTTCGCGTCGACCCCGTTGTGAGCGCTGCTGCTCGGATATGGGGAAATTCGAAGGCGTGCCATACTCGGTCCGGAGGTCGAAGGTGAAGTCGAGGCTGTCGTTCGGGGGGCTGCGGTCTGGCATTCGCGCTGGCGGCTGGCTGCAGGAGCAAGACGCAGGAGTGCATGGAACGAACCGACAAGACCTACGAGGAAGCGGTCGCGAAGTGCTCGGACGACGCCTGCAAGAAGAAGGCGATCGACGAAAAGGCCTCCTGGTACGAAGCCTGTAAAGAACTGAAGTAGAAGGGGTTACATCGCCGTACGCCGGGCAGGGAAATATCGCGCTCGGGCTGCGTTCTCTTCCGCTACTCTGAAGTCGTCGGGGGCGAGGAGAGCTCGAATGAGATCGCGACTTGGCTTTGGGTTGATGTTGGGTTTCGGATTGGCCGCGAGCTGCGGCGGCGAGCGGTCTTCGAACTTCGCCTCCGCGAATGGTGGCCGCGGCGGATCGAGCCAGGGCGGCTCCGCCGGGACGATGGGTGACGGCGGAGCGGACGACGGCGCAGGCACGGCTGGTCAGTCGCAGACAGGCGGCATGAGCGGAGCGGCAGGCGATCGTTCGGGCGCGGCGGGCGACGACTCTGGCATGGCAGGCGGCGGCGGTGCTGCAGGCGACACGTCGGCTGCAGCGGGCGACGGCGGTGCGGCGGGCTCGAGCGGCGGAAAATGCGGCGACGGTAACCTCGACGTCACGTTGCTGGAGGAGTGCGACGACGGTGGCACGGCAGCTGGCGACGGTTGCGATTCGAGCTGTCAGCTCGAGCCGGTCGGCGGCGTGATGTGCGGCAACTCGAACCTCGACAACCTCGAGAAGTGCGATCCCCCGGAGGCGATGCCGGCTGACGGTGACGGCTGTAACGCCACCTGCAACCTCAGCGGCCAGGTGACGACGTTGAACACGAACATCAACGCCGGCGCGCTCACCTCCGACAACGACAGCCTCTACCTCGCCATCTCCGATTGCACCGCCGACGTGTGCGGCATCGCCAGGATCGACATCGCCGCCTGCAACGCAGCGCCGGGGACGGCCGCTTGTCAGCCACAGTTCATCAGCGGCGGCGCCGGGCAGTGCGCGTGCAGCACCGGCACCTGCCCGAGCGTCACGCCGGCTGCTGCGGTGGTCGACGGCGACAAGGACACCGCGACGTTCGGCGACATGTCCAGCATGGCGACCGACGGCACCACGATCTGGGTCTCGCACCAGCAGGTTCTACGCGAGATCGACGTCGCCACGGGCCAGGTGACCACCGTGGCCGGCACGAAGGGCTCGTGCGCGGCGATCGACGGTAACGGCACGAACGGTTTGATGCACAGCGTGCGCGGCCTGACCTACTTCGGCGGCCTGGTCTACATGCTCGACAGCTGCGAGCGCGTGCTGCGCGCCTACGATCCGGCCTCCGGTGATCTCACGACTCTGGCGGGAACGCGCGATCCGGATTCACAGGTGACGCAGACCGCGCCGTACACCTGCGCCGCCGCCTGCAACTTCAACGTCTGCAACGGTGAGCCCGCGGCGCCGGTGGCAGGCACCGGCACCAGCGCCGTCATGGTCAGCCCGCGCTACATGACGCCCGACAGCGCGGGCATGCTGTACATCATCGACACCAATGGCGAGGCGATCCTGAGCTACGACACGACCTCCACCGAGGTCGAGATCCTGATCTCGGGCATCGACACCTTGCCCAATCCGTACGTCGACGGCGACGCTGCTTCCGCCACCATCGGCCGCCCGCGCGGCATCGTTTCCGACGGCTCGAGCGTCTACTTCGGCGAGCAGAACTACGCCACCGTGCGTCAGCTCGAGCTCTCGAACGTCACCACGACCACCTTCGTCGGTACGCAAGGCTGCTTCGCCGGCGGTTCGGAGCAACCCCGCGACGGCCTGGGCGCCAACACAACGGGTGTGTTCTGGAACAACAACGACTGCAACAACCCGCCGAACTCGCCCGTGACGCCGATCTTCCACACCTTGCTCGGCGCGATGACCTTCAACTTCGCGTCGAAGTCGATCTACCTGATCGACACGCCGCACCTGCGCAGGATCGAGTAGCCGTCAGCCGATGTCGCTAAAGCGGCGGCCGCGCGCCAGACGACGGCCCTCCGGGCGCGGCGGAAAGGCGCGGCGATCGAGCTCGGCGCGGCGGGGGAGCGCCGAGCGGTGGCCGGTCACTTCGCGGAACAGGGCGCGCACGGCCTCCAGGCTGTCGGTGCCGGACAGCTTCACCACGCGCGCATGCGCCGGGCAGAGCGTGAGCAGGCGCTGCTCCACGAGGACGTGCTGGCGACGGCCTTCGCTCTGGGCACCGAGCGCCGTGCAAACCTCGCAGTCGCGGCTCATGCCTCGACCCTGAACGAGGCCTCGGGGCCGGGCCAAGTTTATGGCGAGACCTGGCGTTCGACCCAGGCGATGACGTCCTGCTCGGTGGGCCGCCCCTGGTGCCGGGCGAGCTCCTGGATACCGGTCGGGCTCGTCACGTTGACTTCGATCAGTCGCTCGCCGATCAGGTCGAGACCCACGAACCAGAGGCCGTGCTCGCGCAGTCCCGCGCCGACCTCGGTCACGAGCTCCTGCTCGCGTTCGGTCAGATCGGTCTGCTGTACGGTGCCGCCTGCGTGGATGTTGGCGCGCACGTCGTCCGCCCGCGGCACGCGCAAGATCGCACCGAGCGGCTTGCCGTCGAGCATCAGCACGCGTTTGTCACCGACGCGAACCGCCGGCATGTACTCCTGCACCAGCGCCAGGCGCTTGCCCTCGCTGGTCCAGACGTCGACCAGCGAGCGCGTGTTGCGATCGTCGCTGCCGAGCACGACGACGCCGCT
>DATLIL010001060.1:0-4000 GCA_035539475.1 Polyangiaceae bacterium | reverse complement strand
GACGCCGTAACGACCGGGCGCCGGGAGCTCGTCCATATCTGCCGCTTCGAACTCGCGCTTGAAAAACGCGTGCGGGACCTGGAGCAAAATTCCCGCGCCGTCACCCGTCAGTGGATCGCAACCACACGCGCCGCGATGGACGAGATTGAGCAGGATGTCGACGCCCTTCCGGACGATGTCGTGACTCGGTTCACCCTTGATGTTCGCCACGAACCCGACGCCACAGGCGTCATGCTCGAATCGGGGATCGTAAAGGCCAGAGCGGGGCGGGAGAGGCATTGCGGTGTCGGTGCTTGGGTTGAAAGGTACGCTTTGGGGGATGCTTCGCGGTCTTGGGGACGCCGTGGCGGGGTGTCAGACCTGGGGCGAGGGGCTCCCAGTATAGGCCGTAATGCTCATCGGGTCAGGTGCGGCCGGCGGACCGAATTGACGCTGTGCGTTAACGCGTAGGTTCTTGGAGTTCGTTCCAATTCTGAGCCATCGTCGAGGGCTGGAATGGCTATGTCTCGCACGCTCTGTTTCGGCGATGTTTCGTAGTCGGCTCTGGCTCCGAAACGCGCCTGCCGCAGCCCTGCTGGTGCTGCTGGCCTGCGACCGCGACCCACCCGCCCCCGCCGTCCAGGCGTCGGCGACGCCGGTGCGGTGCGCCCGGGGGGCGGTCGATCCGCCCCGCGCCGAATCACAACCCGCGGAGCGGCTCCTGCGCGACCAGAAGTACGCAGAGGCGCGGAAGGCGTTCGACGCCCTGGCCGCCAAGTACCCCGAGAGCTCGAACCTCTTGGTCTGGCGCGGCGACGCCGACCTCAACGACGACCAGGATTACCTCGGCTCCGCCGAGCGCGCGCTCGGTTTCTACCGCCGCGCTCGAGAGCTCGATCGGCAGGGCTGCACCCTGTCCGAGATTGGCCGCTACTACACGTCGCTACACAGCGCGTTCGCACACCTGCGTCGCGATGACGCAGCACAGGCGCTGAGCGAGCTCGGCGCGCTGGCAGAGACGTATCCCGACAGCGCGGAAATCCAATACAACCTGTCGCGCGCGCACTGCCTGCAAAAGAAAGTGAGCGAGTGCTACACGCACTTCGCCAAGACACTCGAGCTCGCCCGCGCGCGAACGCGACCCAAGTTTCAGCGTACTCACTACGCCGTGGCTGACTGGATCCGGCGCTCCGAGACTCAGAGCGAGCTCGCCCCCCTGCGCAGCGATCCCCGCTACACCGCGCTGGTGAAGCAAATGATCAGCGAGCCGTAGGGCTCGCGCGATGGCAGGTGGTGACGAAGCCGCAGCCGATGCGCTCGCAACGCGGCTTTTCGACGGGCAGGAAGCGCTCCTCCCAGCGCGCGCGGGCGAGCTCTGTGGCGAGTGTCGTCACGTCGAGGGCAGCGGGCTCGTACCAGTGAGGCTCCGCGTCTTCACCGAGCAGGTGCACGAGGCCGGTGCGCACCGCCTTTGCCGAATAGTGCCGGCTAACCGCCGCCTTGTAGGCTGACAGCTGCAGAAAGTAGCGCTCGCCGAAGCGCCCCTTCGAACGCTTGTAGTCGATGATGTCCAGGCTGCCGTCGTCGTGCTCGACGAGGAGATCGAGGGTCGTCTTGAGCAGCACGCGCGTGCCCGCCTCCGTCGCAGCGCGCGGTGGGGAGAAGAGCTCGAGCTGGTGCGGGTTCGGTGCCCGCCGGCGTGGCGTCCGTTGTTCACTGGTCGCCGGCGCCAGCTCGAACAGCGTGCTGAGCTCGAGCTCGCGTTCGACTCGGCGCGCGCGCCGCACCCGGGCTGCGAAGGCTCCGGAGAGAAAGCGTGCCAGGCCGCCGGCGAGCTCCTCGGTTGCGGGCGAGCGTTCGAGCCCCTCGCTCTCGAGCTCGCTCCGAACGTCGTCGGCGGACGTGGAGAGCCCCCAGCGCTCGAGTGGCCAGCGCTCGAGCAGGCGATGCGCTACGCTGCCGAGCGTACGCGGATCGTCGGTGGTGGCCTCCAGAGCCGGACCGCCCGAGAGCGCGGGCTCGTCCAGGCCGAGCACGTGGATGAGCTCGAAGCGCCGCTGGCACAGCGCGAAGTCGCCGAGCGCGGTGGCGGCCAGGGGCAGTGCGGTGACGCGCACCTCGGTCGGGCGCCGAGGCGGTGGCTCCGGCGCTTCGATCGTCGGCTCGGCGGTGAGCGGCTCGAGCGCGAGCAGCTCCCTGGCGTCGAGCTCCCGCACGCCGTCGATGGCGCCGAGCTCTCCGCTCTGGCGCAGCCGGGTCACCGTGGCGGCCAGCGTCTGCGGCTTGATCTGCGCGCCGTCGGGCGGCAGCACCAGCGCCAGCTCCCGTTCCGCTCGCGTGATCCCGACGTACGACAGGCGCTGGCGCTCGGCGTTCACGCGGCGCTGCTGGTCTTCGTACGCCACGCGCTGCCCGGGGTGGTGCAACGCGCCGCTCTGCGAGCGCTGGCGAAAGACGAGCTTCGAGCGCTCCGCGCCGCGAAAGAGCGTGAGGGGGAAGTTTCTGGGCTGCTCACTGACGGCGACGTCGAGCAGGACGACGATGGGGAAGGCCAGCCCCTTGCTGCCGTGGATGGTGACCAGGCGCACGGCGTCGTCTTCCTCGGAGAAGACGGCGGCTTCACTCTCGTCGGCCTCGGTGGCGATCTGCTCTTCGAGCCAGCGCACGAAACTTTGCAGGCCGCCGCCCTGGCGAGCGGCGATCTCGACGAGGCGCAGCGCGTTGCCGAGCCGGACCTGGCCGCGGGGCAGGGCAGCCAGCACGTTCTCGAGCTCGAACAGGTCGATCGCGAACGAGAGCGCGTCGCGCGGCGACAGTCGCGGAGCAACGCGCGCGAAATCCTGCAGGCGTTCTTGCAGCAGTCGCACCGCCTGACGCTGCTCGGGCTCGTCCACGGCCTCGAGCTCCCAGCGGTGGACCGGCCCGAGACCGCGCCTCGGCTCGCACAGCGCGGCCAACGTCGGATCGGACAGCCCGCCCAGGAGCCCGCGGGCGACCACCGCCAGCGCGTGACGATCGAGCGGATCATGAGCCAGACGAAGCGCTGCGAACAGGTCCCGCACCTCGCGCGTGGCGTAAAGCGCGCGGCCGGAAACGACGTACGGTATGCCCACGCGATCGAGCGCGAGCTCGACCAGAGGCAGCGTCGCGCGGCGCCGGGCCAGCACGGCAATTTCGCGGAAGGCGGCGCCCGCTGCGGCTGCGTGCAGGCAAAAGCCGGCGGCGACGAAGGCGCTGCGCAGGCCCGCCGTGGCGCTGGCGACGATGGGCGTCGCCGACTCGGGCACGCCACCGTCGTCGCCAATCAGAGTGACCACGCCGCGCTCGCCGGCAGCACGGGTCGCTGGTGCTGCCAGCGCCTCGGCTGTGGCATAGCGTACCTCGTAAGGCCGGGTCGGTCGTTCGGCGAAGTCCCGCGCGGCGATCAAGTTCACGGCGTCGAGGATGGCCGGGCCGCTGCGGTAGTTGTGCTTCAGGCTCTCGAAGTCGGCGACCGGCGCGTCGCTCACGCGCACACCGCCGAGCTCCAGCGCGCTCGCGGCTGCTTCGCCGGCGAGCTCGGCGGCGAGCTCGGCGAAGACCGAGACGTCGGCGCCGCGGAAGCCGTAGATGGACTGCTTGCGATCGCCGACCACGACCAGCCCGTGCGGACTGAGATCGGTCGCGCTGGGTAGCTGCCCGGGCGTTCGCCGGGCGGCGGAGTCGGGGCGCTCGCGCAGCAGGAGGATGAGGTCGCGCTGCACGCGGCTCGTGTCCTGGAACTCGTCCACGAGCAGCGTGTCGATACTCGCCGCCGCCGCGGCCGCGATCGCCGGATGATCGCGTAGCGCGTCGCGCGCCACGCGGAGCAGATCGCCGAAACCGAAGCCGCCGCGCCGCGTGCGGGTCTCGAGCAGCCGGCGTTGAATCGCGCCGATCAGCTCCCGGCAGGCGCTGCTGTTCTGCTCTAGCTCGGCCGCGAAGAACAAGAGCCCGGCGAGGCCACGAGCTTTCTCGCTCTTGCTGCCGCGGCCTGGAGAGC
>DATLIL010001059.1:0-2939 GCA_035539475.1 Polyangiaceae bacterium | reverse complement strand
CTCCTGCTTGCGCCGACGCTGATCTTGCTCGCGGCCTTCTACTTCTATCCGCTGTTCGTTGCTGCGAAAAATAGCCTCTTTGCTTGGGACCTGCTGACCCCGCCGCGCTACGTGGGGCTCGACAACTACCGCGCTCTGTTCGCCTCCGGAGAGCTCGCCGACGCCGTGGTGGTGACCCTCGTCTTCAGCGTGGTGGTCGTCGTCGGGGCGACCGCTTGTGGGCTCGGGCTGGCGCTCGCGCTCGATCGGCCGGGGCGGATCGCGGCGCTGGTCCGCGCCGCAGTATTCAGCGCTTACGTCGTCTCCTGGGTCAGCGTCGGTCTGCTCTGGCTCTGGCTGCTCGACGCCGACGCCGGCGCCCTGAACCACGCGCTCCGGGCGCTCGGGCTGCCAGGCCCGAAGTGGCTCGCCGATCCGGACGTGGCCCCTTACGCCATCGCCGGCGTCACGATCTGGAAGATCGCCGGCTACTCGATGGTGCTGTTCCTCGCTGGCCTGCAGAGCATAGCGCCCGACGTGCTCGAAGCCGCCGCGCTCGACGGTGCCAACCGCCGTCAGCGCTTCTTTCGGGTGACCTGGCCGCTCCTGCGTCCCACGGCGGTTTTCGTCATCACCACCAGCCTGATCCTGAGCTTTCAGGTCTTCGACGTGGTGCGCGTGATGACCCAGGGCGGGCCGGTACGCTCGACGACGCTGCTCGTGTACGCCATCTACGAGCAGGTCTTCTTGAACCTGCGCGTCGGGCGCGCGAGCGCGCTGGTGATGGTCTTCTTCGCGCTCTTGCTCGGCCTGACGCTGCTCGAGCTTCGCGCCTTTCGTGGCCGAGAGGAGAGCACGTGAGGCGTCGAGCGATCTCGAACCTGGGCGTCACGCTCGGCCTTGTCGTGATCGGCGCCGTCTGGCTCGTGCCGTACGCCTGGATGCTACTGACGAGCCTGAAAACGTTGCCCGAGATCGTCGCCGCGCCGGCGGCTCCCCTGCCCTCGGGCCTGCATTTCGGCGCCTACGCCGAGGTCTTTCGCTCGATGCCGGTGGGGCGCTACTTCTGGAACACGACCCTGATGTCGCTCGCCATCGCGGCGCTGCAGATCGCGGTGGCGCTGCCCGCGGCCTACGCTCTGGCCAAGCTGCGCTTTCGTGGCCGACATGCGGCGTTGCTCTTGATCGTGGCCACGCTGCTCCTGCCCGCTCAGGTGCGCTTCGTGCCGGTGTTCACGCTCTTTGCGGACGTCGGCCTGGCCAACACCATGACCGCGCTCGTGCTCCCCTTCGGCGTCAGCGCGTTCGGCACGTTCCTGCTGAGGCAAGCGCTGCTCAGCGTGCCCGACAGCCTGATCGAGGCCGCGCGTCTCGACGGCGCCAGTGAGCTCACCGTGGTCTACCGCCTGCTGCCGCCGCTGCTGGCGCCCAGCATCGCCGCCTTTTTCATCTTCAGCTTCGTTTACCACTGGAACGACTACTTCTGGCCGCTGGTCATGACCACGGACGATCAGGTGCGCACGTTGCCTTTGGGCATCGCGCTCCTGCGCGAGCAGGGCACGGGCGTGCGCTGGCACATCGTGATGGCCGGTAACGTGCTGCTCAGCGCGCCGGCGCTGCTGGTGTTTGCGCTGGCGCAGCGCCACCTGGTGCGGGCGGTGTCGAGTCGGGGATTCTGACGCCGCAGCGCTCGCCGAGCCGCAGCACCCCCGCGCGCTGCGAGCGAGTCAGCGCCGGCTCACCCAGGATATCGCCGAGCACCCGGAGAGCGCGCTCCTTGTCAGCGAGAGCGCAGGCGACCAGCAGGCGGTTGCGCCGCGCTTCGGCCTGAACGCGCACGAGCTCGAGCGGTCGCCGCAAGGCGTCGTCGAGATAGCCCGCAGCCTCACGGTAGCGGCCTCGCTGCATCAAGTTGCGGCCGAGCAGGTAGGCGGTGACGCCCTGCTCCGGGTGGCGCACGTCCACGCCTGCGATCAACGGCGCGGCGACGTCCCACGATGCGCCGAGCTCGGGATCGCCGATCAACAGCGCGTCGACCGCGTCCTTCGCGGGGCCGCCGAGCGCCCAGCGCTTGACGTCGATGGTGCGCAGCCGGCCCTCGTCGAAGAGCAAGTCGAAGGCCTGACCGTAGAGCCGCTCGGCCTCTTCGCGCCGGCCCGCTCGGAAGTGCAGATCCGCAGCCGCCTCGAGCGCGGTCGCCTGCTCGATCTTGGTCAGCGCCGGGGACTTGGAGAGCTCGACGTAGCGCCGCTCCGCCTCCGCCTCGTCGCCGCGCTTCCGCGCGCAGGCGGCGAGGCCGAAGCGCGCCGCGTCGTGGTGAGGGTCGAGCGCCAGGACCTGCCGGTAGCGCTGCTCGGCCTCGCGAAAGTCGCCGACACCGAGGCGCTGATCCGCCTGCCCCGACAGCCGATCGACGACGCGAGGACAGTCGCGCGCAAAAAACGCTGGCCGGTCGAAGCGGGCTCGGGCGGTGTTCATTGCCGCCGCGGGAAGCTCGATCTGCTCCAGGTACGCGCGGAAGTCGCCGTCGAGCGCCGCCAGATCCTTGCCGCCGGTGAGCGCGGGGAGCTCGGCGCCGCCGTACCAGGCCCTGAGCTTGTCACTGCCGTAGCGCTCGGTGAACCAGCCGACGAAGGCGCCCGCCACGGTGTACGCTCGCGAGGACGGCTCGCCCAAGAAACCGAGCCGGAAGAGGCTCTGGAGCTCGGGCAGGAGCTTCAGGCGCTGCATGGCCGCAGCCCACTCGCTGGCCGTCAGCTCGTCGTCCTCGTCCGGCGCCGCCGCGACGGCGATGCCTTCGATGCGACCGGGATCGGGGATCAGGCCACCCCACGGCCCCGCCACGCGGAAGGGTCCGGCGCCGAACGCGCCGGCGATCACGTGCGCGAGCTCGTGGCCGATGACTGGATGCGGGTAGGAGTTCGCCTGCACGTAGACTTCTTCGCGCCATGGCTTGGCGA
>DATLIL010001058.1:0-1868 GCA_035539475.1 Polyangiaceae bacterium | reverse complement strand
CTCGCCGAAACCCTTGCCGGCGGTCGTGCCGTGTACTGGTCGCGCTCGCGCGACCGGTTGTGGCGCAAGGGCGAGGAGTCGGGCCACGTCCAGGAGGTACGGGAGATCCGCCTCGACTGCGACGGCGACGTGGTGCTCTATGTGGTGGAGCAGCATGGCGGAGTCGCATGCCATACTGGCCGCGCCAGCTGCTTCTTCCGCCGTCTCGCCGACGGCCGCTGGCAAGCCACCGATCCGGTGCTCGAAGACCCCGAACTCGTGTACCGCAAGTAGCCGGCACGGCAGCGACAACGACAACGATGAGCGACGCGATCCTCAAGCGGCTGGCCGACGTGATCGACACCCGCCGCGGTGCCGATCCCGACACGTCCTATGTCGCCCGCCTGTTCGCCAAGGGCGAGGATACGATCCTCAAGAAGATCGGCGAAGAAGCGACCGAGACCGTGCTAGCGGCCAAGGATGGCGCCCGTGAGCGCATCGTCGCCGAGGCCGCCGATCTGTGGTTTCACTGCATGGTCATGCTGGCCTATTACGGCTTGCGTCCGGAGGACGTGCTCACCGAACTCGAGCGCCGCGCCGGTACCTCGGGGATGGAAGAAAAGGCGGCCCGCAAGGCGCGCGAGCGCGAAGGAAGCTGAGCGAAGGAAGCGAAGCGAAGGAACTGCGCGATGGTGACCGACCCCAATTGCCTCTTCTGCAAGATCGTCTCGGGCCAGATCCCGAGCGAGCAGGTGTACCAGGATCACGAGGTCGTGGTCTTCAAGGACATCCATCCAGCGGCCCCGGTGCACCTTCTCATGGTGCCGCGCGAGCATTTCGACAACCTGGATGAAGCGCAGGCGTCGCACGAAGGGCTCTTGGGTAGAATGTTGCTTCTCGCACCGCGGCTGGCACGAGAACAAGGCGCAACGGATGGATTCCGTGTCGTCATCAATAACGGCCCGGACGGCGGACAGGAGGTCTTCCACCTGCACGCACACGTGCTCGGTGGGCCAAGGCCGTGGAAACGTCTGTAGCGCTGTTTGGAGTGAAATCATGGGTTCGTTCTCGATCTGGCACTGGCTGATCGTCCTGCTGGTGATCATCCTGGTGTTCGGCACCGCGAAGCTGAAGAACATGGGCAAGGATCTCGGCGGGGCCATCAAGGGCTTCAAGGAAGGCATGAAGGAGGGTGGCGACTCCGCCGCCGAGGGCACGCAGAAGGTCGAGGACGCCAAGCGCGTCGCAGGTCAGACCATCGACGTGCAGGCCAAAGAGAAATCCTGACAGTCTTCGTCACGCGATCGTGACGCGCGGCGCAAGGCGCCGGCGTGACGGGTTGCGTCGGCGGGCGTCAGGCTCCTTCCATGTTCGATTTCAGCTTCGCTGAACTGGGCGTGATCGGCGCGGTCGCGCTGGTCGTGCTCGGCCCCGAGCGGCTTCCCAAGGTGGCGCGCACTGTCGGCGACTGGGTCGGTAAGGCGCAGCGCTATGTCGCCCAGGTCAAGAACGACATCAATCGCGAGATGGAACTCGCCGAGCTGAAGAAGCTGCAGGAACAGGCCCGCGATGCCGCCCAGTCGGTCAAGTCCTCGGTCGAGAGCGCAATGTCGAGCGTCGAGTCCGAGGTTCGCTCCGCCACGAGCGTCGACGGACCCAGCACACCGGCCGGAGGGTCGGGCGACTACTCGTGGGAAGGCGCCGGCGAGAGCTGGCAGCGATCGACGTTCCCGCGCCGCTACAAGCCCGGCATGTCGGTCGATGAACTGGCCGAAGAGGTCGTCCGTCTCAAGCGCCAGCTGGCCATGCCCGATGCGGGAACCGGGAGCCGGCGCAAGTACGCCCCCCGCGCGCGCGTCAATCGCCCGCGGATCCGGCGCTGACCCACT
>DATLIL010001057.1:0-8454 GCA_035539475.1 Polyangiaceae bacterium | reverse complement strand
CGTCGAGCTCGGGCCTCTGGTGATAGCCGCGTCCCACGCCGGCCCCGCCGACGTAGAGCTCTCCCACGACGCCAGGGGCGACGGGGCGCAGGCTCGGGTCGAGCACGTAGACGCGCGCGTTGTCGACCGGTGTGCCGATGGTCGCGGGCAGCGCGCCGACCTGCTCGAAGCTCGTGTACACCGTGCATTCGGTCGGGCCGTAGCCGTTCCACAGCACCGGGACCCGCTTACCGAGCGCGATCGCCAGCTCGCTGGGCAGCGCCTCGCCGGCGCAGATCGCGCGCAGCGTGTCCTGTCCCTGCCAGCTGCTTTCGAGCAGCACGCGCCAACCCGCCGGCGTGGCTTGCATCAGGGTCGCGCCCTGGTCGCGCAGCAGCCGGGCCAGGCGCTCGCCGTCTACGGTCTCGTCTTCGGTCGCGATCACGAGCTTGGCGCCGACGATGACGGGCAAGAACAGATCCGGCACCGACATGTCGAAGCAGAGGCTCGCCACGCAGACCATCACGTCCGACTCGCCCAGGCCCGGGCGTCTGCCGAACGCCGCCAGGACGTTGGCGACGTTCCTGTGCTCGATCACGGCGCCCTTGGGTCTGCCGGTCGAGCCTGACGTGTAGATCACGTAGGCGGCGCCGGAGAGCTGCGATTCGTCGAGCTCGAGCGGTGCCGACGCCCGCGGTGCTTCGACCAGCAGCGGTTGCGCGCCGGCCGGCAAGCGCTCGCTGAGGCCGCTCTCGGTCACGATCAGCGAAAGCCCCGTGTCGGCGGCGATGAAGCTGACGCGCTCGCTCGGGTAGTCGGGGTCGAGCGGCACGTAGGCGGCTCCGGCCCGCATCACGGCCAGCGTGGCCACCAGCAGATCGACCGAGCGCTCGAGGTAGACGCCGACGAAGCTGCCTGCTCCGGCGCCCTGTTGATTGAGCTCCTGCGCCAGAGCCGCCGAGCGGCGGTCGAGCTCCGCGTAGCTCAAGCTGCGCCCGCCCGCGGTCACGGCCACACGTTCGGGACAGCGACGCGCGACCTCGCGGAAGCGAGCGCACAGTGTCCGCGTCGGCAGCTCCGCGTCGGTGCGGTTGTTTCCGACCAACACCGCGTGGCGCTGCTCGTCGGTCATGACCGCGAGCTCGCCGATGCGCTTGCTGGAGTCCTTGGCCACGTCCTGCAGCAGCGCCACGAACTCGGTCATGCGCTCGTTCATCGAGCTCTTTTCGAACAGCGTCGTGCTGAAGCACGTCTCGATCACGATCTCGTCGCCGCTGACGGTGAAGCTCACGAACCACTCGAAGCTCTCGTAGCTGCGTGGCAGGCTGGCGACCTTGGCCTCCAGACCTTCGAAGGCAGGCGAGACGGCGTTCGAGTCGACGTTGAAGGCCACGGCGGCGAGCGGGATCCGGCTCGGGTCACGCGCCAGCGGCAGCGCCTTGACCAGCCCACCGAAGGTGATGCGCGGATGGTCCAGCGCGTCGAGCATCGCGGTCCGGACCTGCAGCAGGTGCTCGTGGAACGGCTGCTTGGGGTCGACCTCGGCGCGGATCGGCAGCGTGCGAACGCAGTGCCCGACCAGGGCCTTCTGGCCGCTGATGGACTGGCCCGCGCCCGGCAGGATCAGCGAGAACGAACGCTGGCCCGTGATGCGCTGGAGGAACGCCTGCAGGCAGCCGAACAGCAGCGTGGCCAGGCTGGTGCCGTGACGAGCGGCCGTCGACTTCAGCTCGCGCGCGAGCCCGAGCGGTAGCGCCAGATCGATGCGATCTCCGGCGAAGGTGCGCTCCGGCGGCCGAGGCCGATCGAGCGGCAGCTCGAGGTCGGCGGGCAGCGACTTGTAGCGCTCGCGCCAGTAGTCGAGATCCTCTCGCGCTTCCTTGCTGCCGGCTTCGGCGGCGCGCGTCGTGGCGTAGCTGCTGAACGGCGTGGCAGGCGGCAGGTTGGGCGCCTTTTCGCGCCTGGCCGCCGAGTACAGCTCGCCGAGCTCGCTGGTCAGGATCGACAGCGACGACCCGTCGCAGATCACGTGGTGGGCGACCAGGATGAGCACGTGCTCCTGCTCCGACAGGCGGAGCAAGCAGCTGCGCACGAGCGGACCCTTGACCAGATCGAACTCGTCGTTGACGGCCGCACGGCGTGCCAGGGTGAGCTCGTGAGCGCGCTCCTCCGAGCCCAGCTGGCTGAGATCATTTTCGCTCAGCGCCATCTTGCCGCTGCGCGCGATGCACAAGCTGGCGCCGTCGCCGCTCAGCGTGGTGCGCAGCGCTTCGTGCCGCTCGACCAGCGTGTCCAGGCAGCGTTTCAGGAGCGCGGCGTCGAGCGGCCCGCACAGACAGAACTCGAGCGCCTGGTTGTAGGCCAGGTTGGCCGGCGTGCCGCCGAGCTGCACCGATAGCCAGAGTTCCTCCTGCTCGGGGGTGATCGGCGCGGTCAGGCCGATTTCCCCTCCAGCAAACGGGTCGAACTCTTCCCCGTCGTCGAGAATTTCGGCTCCATGCTTCAGCGTCACGTCAGTGCACCCTTTTCTCGCGCGTTCGGGACCTTGCGCTGGCAGCGATCGCTTGCAGAATCGATGCCGCCGTCCGGCGTTAGCGGAAAAGCACTCAGCAGCGATCAGCGCCGCTGCGTTTGCCCGGCAAACGTCCGCCGCGGCCGTCGGACCAGCACCGACGAGCCGGCGCTGCGCGACGGTGCGACACCAAAAACGCTACAAGGCGCCTTGTGTCAGCGATGCCTAAAACGCCACGTGGGCAGGCCGCGGAGTCTTTCAGTCGCAAGCAATCGTCCACGAAAAGCGCTTCTTGGCGAACAACGTGGCGGCTCGTGAGAGCTCGGCTGCTCGCTTTCGCGAATGGACGAAGATGGTAGCGTCGAGCAAAGCGTCGAGGGCGCGACAGTCGGCGGTGTCGTGCAGAGCGGGGCCGTCGATCACCACGTAGTCGTAGAGCCTCTTCAGCTCGACGATGCTCTCGGCGAAGCGAGGTCCGACCATCAGGCCCGGCGTGCGCATGATGCCTTCGCCGAGGACATCGAGTGTCGGCGCGCAGCGCACCACGTTCCAGGCGCGTAGCCGTCCCTGAGCGCGTGCCTCGAGCTGGCGCGAGAAGCCGAACGAGCGCGGCATCCTGACGTTCATGGTCTGGGCACAGCTCGGGTGCAGCAGATCACCGTCGAGCAGCAGCACGCGCGGGCCATCCAGGGCGGAGAGCGCCAGCGCGAGCTCGGCGGCCACGCGCGACTTGTCATCCCGCGGAGAGCCGACCACGCCGATGATCGAGCCACCGTCTTCGCACACGCTGCTGAGCTCCTCGGCCAGGGCCTTGCGCGCCGCCGCGTCGAGCTTTGCGTCCGCATGCCAGTCCTCGAGCTCCGTCACCTCGACGCCCAGCGTTCCGGTCGAGGCTGCGGGTTCCGGCTCTTCGGCCCGCTCGTCGAGGCGCAGGGTGATGGCCAGGGAGCGATCGGCGTCGTTCACGTTCACGCCGTACAGCAGGGTATCGCGCTGCGTGGGCGCGGGTACCGTGGTGGCCACGGCGGGGTGCCGAGGTCCGAGCTCCTGCCGCCACGAGGCGCTGCGGCGCGCCGCGAGATCGCCGGTGTTGAAGCGCACGGGAATGTTCTGCGCGGGGCGCTCCATCGGGCGTACGAGAGCGAGCGGCAACGGCGACTCGGAGGCCATTCGGGCTCGCGGCAAGAGCGGCAACGAGCGCGCGACGTCCGGCATCGGGGCACGCGGCGGGGTCACCTGCTGGCGCTCCGAGCGCGGTCTCGGTCGCAGCGCTACGACCACACCGGCGAGCAGGCCGAACAGCGCTCCGAGCCACAGCAACAGGACCCGGTTGGGTTCGATCGGCCAGCGCGGCAAGCTGGCGGCCCGCGCGATCTTCACTGCCACGGGCTGTGCCGAGGGCGTGCTCTCCGTGGGCGCGCTCTTCAGTGCGGCTTGCAAGCGCTGCCATTCGCGCACGAGCTCGGGCGACACCACTGCCGCGGGCTTGCCCGGCTGGCTCGGGGCTTCGGCGCTGCGCTGTAGCGCGCTGCGCCGTGCCTCGAGCATGCGATCGATCTCGCCCAGGCGGCGGCGAAGTTGCCGCGGGTTGTTCCAGACCCCGTTCTGGTCCTGGTAGGGGTTCTCCAGCAGAGTCGAGGCACGCGGTCCAGTGAGCTCCGCCAGGCGCGTCTCTGCGTGCTTGCGCTCGAGCTGCAGCGTGGCGATCGCCGGATCGTTGGTCGGGGCCACTTTGGCCGACGTCGCCGATGTCGCGGCGGCCGGCGTCGTGTTCGCGCTCACCTCCGGGTGCTCGGCCAGGAAGTTCAAGAGCTCGTCCAGGCGCTTCTGTCGAGTGGCCTCCTGCGCCTGCTGCGGCGAAGCCTGTGGTGCCACCAGGCTGGGCAGCACCTCCTGCATGCGCTTGGCCAGCTCGGCGGTGACACGCTGCGCGCGGTGGCGATCGGAGTCGCGGAAGGCCACGCTGAAGGCGCGGCCATCGAGCGTGTGGACCTCGAAGCGGGAGCCGAGCTTCTCGCTGGTCTCGGCGCCGAGCTCCGAGCGCAGGCGCTGGGTCGTAGCGGCGGTCAGCACCTCTCGTGAGACGCGGCGCTCGATCTGAGCCGCATCTTGCGGCATCACCTGCTTGCCGGCGGGCAGCTCGACGGTCAAGAGCGCGCTCGAACGAAACACGGTCGGCGCGGAGAAGGTGTAGCCGACGAACGCGGCGAACACGATGCTGGCCAGGAGCAGCGCGTTGCCGATGCGCCCAGCCCAGAAGTCGATACCGCTGGTCGCCTGCGGCACTGGCGAGGGGACACGACTGCGCGGCGCCGATGTCATGGCGTTGCCTCCCGTTCAGGGCCTTGGTCGTGGCGCGAGCGCCAGGACAGGCGCACCCAGGCCACGAGCTCCTTGACGTTGACCGCCCGCGTTGCGAGCACGAAGCCGCAGTAGAGGGCGAGATCGAGCGGCAGGCGTAGCGCGCCGAGGCTTTCGCGGACCAGCGCATCGAACACCACGACCAGGAGCACGCCGAGCAGCGTCTTGCCCAGCATGCCCAGCAAGCGCCGGTCGGCCAGGCGCCGGCCCATCATCAAGAGCATGGGCGTCACGACGCACAGCTCCGTACCCAGCGTCGCGGTGGCGCACGCCGCGCCGCCGCCGCCGTTGCCCAGGTGCTGCAGCGCGGGGCCGATCAACAACAGATTGAGCACGGGACTGACCAGGATGCCGGACGCAAAAATGGCCGCCAGTGTCCAGGTGCGGTTGAGCATCGTCAGCGCGCACCAGCACACGATGCTGATGTACATGACCACGAACACCGGCGCCAATACGCGTAGCGCCAGCGCCGACGGCGCGAAGGCCTCGCCGAACACCACGTCGATCCACAGCTCCGAGCCCAGCGCCATCATCAATGCGACGGGGATGGTCAGGGTCAGGATCAGCTCCAGCGCGCGCCGCACCATCGAACAGAGCTCGTCGGCGGATTGCGCCGCCGCGCGTGCGAAGAGCGGCATCATCACCCAGCTGATCAGCGGCGTGAGTAGCAGCGTAAGACCCGCCAGCGTGGTGGCCGCGCTGTACCAGCCGACCTCGTGATCGTTGGCGCGCACCGCCAGGATGCTGACGTCGATCTTGTTGTAGATCGTCGTCGACAGGCCCGAGATGTAGAAGGGCGCGGAGGCCCCGAGCACACTGAGCAGCGCCTTGCCGTCCAGGCGCATGCGCAAGCCGAGGTGCCGACGGGCGTAGCCGAAGAGCAGGGTCGACTTGAGGCCTTCCGAGAGCGCCAGCGCCGCGCCGTAGGCCCACAGTCCGAGCCCCATGATCATGGCGATCGCGACGCCGAAGCCCCAGACCAGCTTCGTGCCGATGGTCAGGAGCGACATCTCGTTGACGTTGCCCTTGGCGTGAAGGAGCCCCGCCGACGTCGTGCTACCGATCACGAACAGCTGCGCCAGGCCGTAGATGCGGGCCAGCTCGCGTACCTCTTCGCTGCGCTGGGTGGCGCTGAGCACGCCTTCCATGCCGGCAAAGACCAGAACGGCCAGCGCCATGCGCAAGAGCACGACGCTGCCGATGAAGTCGCTGGCGTGTCCCGGGCGGACCGAGACCTCCTTGCGTACGTACGTGTCAACGCCGAGACCGAGCAGCACGAACGCGGTGGTGCTGAAAGCCTCGGCGAAGCTCAGCATGCCGAACCGCTCCGGACCGAGGAAGCGCGGCAGATAGAGCCTCACGACCAGACCGATGCCCCAGGTCACCGCCAGCGAACCGCCGAGCTTGGCCGCGTTGCGTACGGCCAGCCCGATCTCGCGCTTGCGCCACTGATCTTCGCCGCTTTCGGGTACGGCTTCGAGCCCGACCTGCGAGGTCGTCACGGCATGCCCCGGCCGGCCACGGGAGCACGCTGCGACTCTGCCGCGAGCTCGACCCGAACGAACTCGCTGTCGGGCGCGAGGCCGCGACGTGGTCTGCCGTGACGAAACAGTCGCTTCAGCGTCAAGAAGCGAACCTCGAACAGCTCGTAGCTGGCGATGGCAATGACCAGCGACAGCCCGACGCCTGCGGCGCCCTGCACCAGTGTGGCGAGCGTGGGAGACCCGAGCGTACCCTCGAGCACCGAGCGCAGCTGCTTGCGCTCGAAGGCGTAGGCAATGATGCCGTGAAAGACGTAGAGGCCGTAGCTGTACTTACCCAGCACGCCGAGCCAGCGCGCGCGGAAGGTGCGCTTGAAGACGCGAATGCCGTTGTCGTCGGCCGCGGTCAGGATGACCAGCGCGAAGATCAGCGCCAGGAGCGAGGCGCGCAGCTCGAGCACGAACGGGTCCCACGCCGGGGCCGCCTTGTGCAGCAGCGAGAGCGCCACGAGCAGGCCGGCGCCGAGCGGCAGCAAGCGCCGCGCAAGCGCTCCCCAACCACCGAGGCCGAGCGGACCGCGCGATGCCAGCGCGAAGAACGCGCCGATGCACAACGTGTCCAGCCGACAGGGCGTGAGCACCTGCTGGTAGAGCACGTGGCCGTTGAGCGAGAGCGATATGCGCAGCCCGAGCGCCAGTAGCGACAGCAGGGCACAGGCGACCATGGCGCCGCGCCGTGGCAGGTAGGCCACGAGCAGCGGCCAGAACAGGTAGAAGTGCTCCTCGACCGCCAGCGACCAGAAGTGGCTGACATAAGGGATGGCGAAGGTGCCCTCGCGTCCGAGGTGGACGTTCGTCAGGTAGGTCCACAGCCAGCCCTGGACGTTGCGCAGCTCGAGCAGCTGAGGATCGAACGCTGCCGCCAGGCTCGCGGGCAAGAGCACCAGCAGTAGCAGGAGCACGCCGTAGTAGAGCGGAAAGATGCGCAGTGTGCGCCGCATGTAGAAGTTCTTGAAGTAGGCGTCGCTTCCCTTGGCGTCGTAGAGAATGCCCGTGATCAGAAAGCCGGAGAGCACGAAGAAGAGATCGACACCGAGCAATCCGTAGCCCGCGATCTGCGAGGTCGCGCGCTCCAAGAAGCCGCGCGGTGCTTCCACATAGAGGAAGTGCAGGGCCATCACGCCGGCGATGGCCAGGCCGCGAACGCCGTCGAGCTCCGGGACATGACGAGGCCCCTTGTCTCCAGCGGGAGATCTCGAAGCCTGTTGAAGCGGAGTTTTGGTCCGGGACACCGTGTCGGTCACGGTGTGGTCAGCGCGGAGAACGTCAAGGCGGGCATGGTGCCACGGTGAGTACTATTCCGCCCGGCGCGCGTGTTGCATCGCTTGAGCGTGCCGCGCAGAAGCGTGGCGCGCATGCACAAGTTTTTACTCCTGACGATGCTTTTGGCGACGGCCATCATCCCGGCGATGTCTTCGCGCGATCCCGGTGCGCGGCGCGGGCTCGGCCGTACGCTCGTCAGTATCGCGGTCTTCGATTTCGTCTACTTGCTGGCGCTGATGTTCGTATATCCACGCATCTGCTGGTGAACATTGCGCGATCGTGGTCCGTGCGCGGAACTTGCATTGGCAGGCAGAACCCCGAGGTAACGCGTGAACCAAGCTTTCAGAAACCAGGCGCCGCCGCCCTACGATCCGGGCGACGGTGGCAGCTTCGTCGACTGGCAGGTCGTGCGAAATTGGTGCGTTTTTGCCTGGCGCGCCATGGGCCGACGCAAGGCGCTTATCTTCGGCGTGTTTTCGCTGGTGGTCGCGCTGGCAGCGTTCGCGCTCGTGGTTCTGCCGAAGCGCTATCACGTGGAGACCAGGCTTCTGGCACAGAAGAACCAGGTGCTGGCGCTGCCCGGTGAGGAGACCGGTGGCAAGGCGCCGAGCAGCGCGGCTCAGGAGACCGTGCTCCGTCGCGACAACCTGGTGGCGCTGGTCAAGGAGACCAACCTGCTCCAGGAGATGTCGGCGCGACGCGCGCCGGCTGCGCGCTTCAAGGACTGGGCGGTAAGCCCGTTCATGCGCGATCTGACGGAGGCCGAGCGCGTCGACGGCGTGGTCAAGTACCTGAAGA
>DATLIL010001056.1:0-3963 GCA_035539475.1 Polyangiaceae bacterium | reverse complement strand
GAGCTGTGGGCAGCCCGCCAGGGTGGCAGCGATCGGGGCTTGCTCGCCGACGAGGCGGCTGATCTGGTTCCGGCCGCCATTGCCGAGCTGGCAGCGGCTCCCGCGGCATTGACAAGTTGACACGCGCCCGTGGGCGGGCTGACCCGAAACGCGCCAAGATCTGCCTGATCCTCGCCCGATCCGCGCTGGCACGAGCCTTGCGATGGAGCTCCCGCGGAGGTCCTGATGTCTGCCGTCGTCGCTCGTCCCCGTGCCGTTCATTCATCGCCGTTGCGCGCGCTGCTCGCTGCCGAGCTGCCCAGGTTGGAGCTCCGAGCGCGCCGACTCGCGATGTCGCCGGCGGACGCAGAGGATCTGGTGCAGGACACCATCGAGCGTGCGCTCTGCTTCGAGCCGAGCTTCGTGCTCGGCACCAACCTGCGCGCCTGGTTGCTTTCGATCCTGCAGAGCGTGTTCGTCACGCGCTACCGGCGCCGCCGCCGTGAGCGCACGGCGCTCGCTCGTGTTGCCAGCGACGTCGGCGTCGACCTCTTGCCGCAGCCGCTGTTCGTTCCGCTACCGCTCAGCCGTGCCACTCGAGCGGCGCTGCAGTCGTTGCCGCCGGCCTTTCAGGAGGTGATTGACCTCGTCGACTTGCACGAGCACAGCTACAAGGAAGCGGCGCTCGTGCTCGGGGTTCCGGTCGGCACGGTGATGAGCCGGTTGTTTCGCGCGCGCAGGCTGCTGGCCGCGCGGCTCGAGCCTGGTGAACAGCCCGAGCTACCGCGCGCGGCCTAGGCGCGCTTCTTGGTGGTGGTGCGGGTCGTGCCGGTGCTGCGCGCTCGCGTCGCCGCAGCTCGCTTGGGCGCCGGCTCCGAAGAAGGCGGCTCCTCGCGGACCGGTTCTACTGCAATGGCCACGGGCGCAGCGACCACCGGCGGGATCGGTACCGGGATGGGCCGTTGCGAGGGCGGGGGAGCTGCGAGCGGGTCACTCGTCATCCGTGACGACGACGGCGCCGCCGCTTCCGGAATCCGTACGCCACGGCGCTCGTAGAGCTCGGCCAGGACCTCGAGCAGGAGGTTGCTCTGGTCGTCTGGCGGCAGCGCCGCGATGGCGTTCTGGATGCTCTCTCTCGCTCGCACACGCTTGGCGGCTAGCGGCAGTCCGGGCGGAATGAACCCGCCTCCGCCACCCCCCGGCCGCGGCCGTGACGGCTCGCGCGAGGGGGCCACCTCGATCACGCGACGACGCGGGAAGCGGTTGGCCTCCGGTGCCGGCTGCGCGGGCTTGGCCGGCTTGACCGGGCGGAAGATCGCCACCTTGTCCTCATGGGACAACTTCTGCCGTGCCAGGAAGAAGAAGACACCACCGGCCGTGCGCCGGCGGCTGTTGTCCGGAAGCAGCATTCCCCCGCTCTGTTCGATGCGTTGAGTCTCTTCCAGCAGGGCGAGCGACACCTGGTCGCCCAGCACTTTCACCACGCCGGTGATCTGGGTCAGTGGTTGTTCCTCCACCTCACTCAGCGCCTTTGCGATGGCGCTTACCGTATCTTCGGTCGGCATTCTTAGTAGGCCTCCAGCCACGCCCCCGATCCCGTGGACGACTGATCCTTGCCTCGGGGGGCTTCGAACTGCAAACGCAAAAGAAACTACCTCGTGTGTGGGGCCAGAACAGCCTGTTTCTGTAGGGCGGTGTTGTAGAGCGACCGCCGCCTGACCCCGACTGGCCCCACGTGGACCACCCGCGCCGGCGGGTCAACCGTCGAGAAGTCGTACATGTCCGGAAACGAACCGATGCTCGACGCCCTGGTCGTCGACGACGAGCAGCCTGCCGCCTGGGTCCAAGCCTCGCGCTCGTCCCGTCACACCATCGACGTCGACGCGTAGGTCGATCAGAGCATCGTACCGCTCGAGCTCCGGCGCAAGGGCCGCCAGACCGCGCTCTTCCACGAGCGCGAGATACCGTGCGAGCTCGCGCAGGAGCTCGACCAAGATCTCCTCTCGCGCAGGGACGTCGCCTCCGAGCGCGGCGATGGACGTCGCCGCGCCGGCGAGCCCGTCGGGGAAGTCGGTGGTTCTCAGGTTGAGACCTACACCGATCACCGCTGCTGCGAGCTCGCTGCCGCGAACCTGGCTCTCGACCAGCACTCCGCAGATCTTCTTATGCGAGACCAGCACGTCGTTCGGCCACTTGAGCATCGGGGTGGCAGTGGCAGGAACGTGACGGCTGACCACCTCGCGCACGGCAAGGCCAACGGCTAGCGGCAGGGCACCAGCGTCCGCGGCGCGAAGAGCTGGTCTCGTCACGCACGAGCACAGCAGGCTCTCGCCACTAGGCGCGAACCAACGCCGACCCTGGCGGCCGCGTCCGCTGGTCTGCTCGTCCGCGACGAAGGTAGCGCCGTGGGCAGCGCCGTTCCTGGCCGCTTCGAGTGCGAGATCGTTGGTCGAGGTCACCGTGGCGAGCGCGATCAACGGCTCGCCGAGCGTGAGCTCTTGCTCGCGCCGGAGCTCATGGAAACGGCTCTCGTCGAAGCTCACCCGAGCGCTTCCAGATCCAGCGAAATGTCGGCAGCTGGGGCCGAGTGCGTCAGCGCGCCGACGCTGACCACGTCCACGCCAGCGCGCGCAAGCTCGGCGATTCGCTCCAGCGTGATTCCGCCCGAGACCTCGACCAGCGCGCGACCACGGGCGCGCTGCACGGCCTGTGTGACGTCGGCCGGCGCGAAGTTGTCGAGCATGACGATGTCCGCGCCCGCGGCCAGCGCCTCGTCCTGCGCGGCGAGCGACTCGACCTCCACTTCCACGCGAGAGGTGTGGGCGGCGTTTTGCCTGGCTCGCTCGATCGCTGCCGTGATGCCGCCCGCCGCGGCGATGTGGTTGTCCTTGATCAGGACCGCCGAGCCGAGGTCGTTGCGGTGATTCTTGCCGCCGCCGCAACGCACCGCGTGCCGCTCGAGCGCGCGCAGGCCCGGTGTGGTCTTGCGCGTATCGACCACGCGCAGCGTCGAGCCCGCGGGCACTGCGTCGACGAAGCGGTTGGTCAGCGTCGCGATACCGCTCAAGCGTTGAGCGAAGTTGAGCGCCGTGCGTTCGCCCATCAGGATGGAGCGCGCCGAGCCCTCGACTTCCCAGAGCACGGCGCCTGGCTCGGCGCGGGCACCGTCGGCGAGCTTGCGTTCGACGCGCAGCCCCGGATCGACTTCGTAGAAGACGCGCGCGAAGACGTCGCCGCCCGCCACCACGAGCGCGCTCTTGGCCACCGCGCGAGCGACGGCGCGTGCCGTGCTCGCCACGGTGGCGGCGGTCGTGATGTCGCCGCCGGCGAGATCCTCGACCAGCGCCGCAGTCACTATTTCTGCGAGGTTTGCCGCGATCAAGCGCGCACACCGTAGCCCTGGGCCAGCAGCCAGGCAAAGAGGTTACACATCGCGTGAAAGGCCGTTGGTGCTCCGATCCCACCACTGCGCCGACGCAGCCAGCAGAACACGAGCGAGGGAAAGAAGACCGCCAGTCGGTTCGGGTCGAGCTCCGTGAGCAAGTGCCCGACGGCGAACAGTGCGCTGACGATGACGAGCCCCCACCCGATGCGCGCGCCCAGCACTCGCCGTGTGGGCGGCAGCTGATCGTCGACCGCCGTCAGCAGGTAGCCTCGGTAAAAGGCCTCCTCCGGCAGCGCGATCATCAAGAGCTCGTTGGCTGCCCGCGTGGCGAAGCCGTCGAATGAAGGCAGCTCGAAGGAGCCGGCTGGCTGCGCGTGCGCACCGGCGGGATCGGAGCGCCGACGGCGTTTCACGCCCTCTGCAACCTCTTTGCCTGGCTGCTGACCCAGGGTTACGGTGTGCGCGCTTGATGGCAGCGAACCTGGCTGAAATCGTGGCGGCAGCGCTGATCGAAGATCTCGCCGGCGGTGACGTCACGACCGACGCCACCGTGCCGATCACGGCGCGCGCCGTCGCTCGCGCGGTGGCCAAGAGCGCTC
>DATLIL010001055.1:0-8751 GCA_035539475.1 Polyangiaceae bacterium | reverse complement strand
CAAGGGCCGTGCGATGTTCGTCTGGCTCAGCTTCGGCAACGACGGCTGGCTCACGTTCGACCGCCTGTTCCACAACGTGCTCGGTACGCCGACCTTGCCCAAGGGCTTCAGCCCCGAAATCCAGGCTGGTATCGACCGCTGCCTGCGCAGCCGGCCACCGCGCTCGGAAACGACCGCGCCACCACCGAAGCCGTAATTTTTCCCGCAACGGCCCCCCTCTGTCATCGCCCGCGCGGCTGGGGTATGAGCTGTGCGGGTATCAGGAGGCCATTCATGTCATCACGGCAACAACGCTGGACGGCTGCGATCTCGATGGGGCTCGTGCTGGGCGCCCTGCTCGCCTGCAAGAAGAAGAAAGAGGCTGAGCCCGAGCCCGCGCCGACCGCTGCTGCCACCCCGGCGGCGCCCGCTACCACCAGCGCTGCTGCAGCCACCGCAGCGCCGTCCGTGCCGGCCGAGGCCCCCGGACCCAAGCTCGGCGACGTGAAGCGCTACCCCGACAAGGAGAAGCGCGAAGACGAGGCGGCCGTGAAGATCCTGGAGGACAACGTGAAGGTCTTCAACGAGGCCGACGCCACGACGCCCCAGGTTGCGACGCTGCCCAAGGATCTGGTCGTCGTGCGCCTGGCCAGCCTGGAGAAAGAAGCCTTCATGCTGGTCGATTTCCCGTCCGGCATCGGTCAGTTCTCCCCCGGCTGGGTGGAGACCAAGTTCATCGAGGCCAAGGGTCAGCAGGTCGCCCGCGACAAGGTGCTGTCTCAGGACAAGAAAGCCGCGATTCAGCCGACGACGAAGCCGGGAGCCCAGCCCGACGCGGGCACGACGGCCGACGCGGGCACCAAGGCCGACGCGGGCACCAAGGCCGACGCGGGCAAGACCAGCCCGACGCCGGCGCCGACGCTCTCCGTGCCGAAGGAAGTCAGCGATCTCGGCAAGAAGGCGGCGGACCAGCTCAAGGACGCCGGGATCAAGCTTCCGATTCCGACCGCAACTTCGACGACGAAGAAGTAGGACCGGCCGGCGCTCCCGCCTTGGCCTCGGCCTCGAACAGGCCCGCGAGCAGCACGAGCAAGGTCTCGACTGCTCGGGGGTCGGGCGGCAGGGGGGGCTGACGATGGCGCATTCGCCAGCGTCTTACGTCTGCGAGCCGGATCCGCTTCCTTGCGAGCCGGCTGGATGGCCATCGTCGTCGGAATCGCCGCGTCCGCGCGGCACTTCGACGCCGATGCGCTCGGCGAGCCGGTGTGCCCGGGAAATCCTGCGCCAGGTGACGATCATGGCGACCACCCAGGCGAGCTCGAGCGAGATGCCGATGACACGCCCGCCCCAGAGCGACGGCTGGAAGACGCCAAAGGCCCAGCGCCCCACGAAGTCGGCGACGATCTTGAGAAAGCAGGCCCAGACGCCGAGGCCGTAGGCGCTCATGGCGGTCGTCCGCCACTGGTCGAAATCGCCCGCGCTGACGTTGGGGTGCTGCGACGGCTGGCGGTGCGCGACGTCGAGCTTACGCAGCGTCAGCAGGATGCCGAAGATGATGGCGAAGAGGCCGAACGGAGAGGGTAGATACTGGATCACGCTTCAGCGGGATTCGTAGACGTTGAGCGCCGGGAGCTCAAGCGCCGTGAGGAAGCCACCGTTACCGCAGCCCGTGTCGATACCGCACACGTTCTCGCCCGCCCAGAGGTCGCTGGGATCTTCTGGCGTGTAGCCAGAGAGCTCCGGCGGCAGGTACTCGGTGCGGGTGTGGCCGAAGACCACGAGCTTGCCGCGATAGTGGCGGAAGAAATGTTCGTCACGCATCCACAGCATCGCCAGCGGCTCGGGCACCTCGCTCGGATGCATGAAGCCATTCTGTGAACGCGGCAGGCCGGCGTGCACATAGATGGCGTGCTCGTCCTCGTACCAGAACGGGAGCGAGCGAAACCACTCCACGACTTCGGCTGGAAAGAACTTTCCAGATTCGAGCAACGCCTTCTCTTCGCCCATGGGCAGCTCGTCCTCGCCTGCCGGTGGCCCCCCGGTGTACGAGCGCATCGCAGCGAGACAGCCGTTGCCCGGCGGAGCCACGAAGGCGTTCCAGCCCCGATCGATGACGCGCAGCCAGGCATCTTCATGATTGCCGCGCAGCGTCACGACCTTGGCCTTGAGCGTCTTGGGCAGCTTGCGAATATAGTCGACGACCTGAGCGGAGGCCGGACCACGGTCGACGTAGTCACCAAGAAAAACCAGCGTGTCTTCCTCGGTCAGTTTGGGAAGGCAGGACAGCACCTTGAACAGATGCGTCGTCTCACCGTGAATGTCGCCGATGGCGAACGTGCGACGGGCCATGGTCGGAGGGGCGAGACTACTTCGAGGTACCGAGGAGTGCAACGGCCGCTCGGCCGCAGTAGCGGGGCAGCCCTGACACGGCCCGGCTTCCGCGAGGACACCCAGCGCACGAGGACGTGACTTGCAGTACAGCCAGACAACATCGGTCGTCGGGGTCGCCATGGACCGCTTCGACGGTGGCTACCAGGCCAACGTCCTGCGAGGGGTGTGTGAAGCTGCCCGCGAGCGGGGCGCCAATGTCCTCGCCTTCGTGGGTGGCCAGCTCGGAGACGACGCCGAGCGCACCGGACGAGCGCGGGTCTTCGATCTGATCGGCCCCGAGAGCGTCGACGCCGTGGTGATCTTCGGCGCCGCGCTGTCGCACCGCGCCGGTCGCACCGGTGTGGCCGAGCTCTGCAACAGGCTCGCGCCTCTTCCGATCTGTAGCGTCGGCAGCGAGCTGTCCGGCGCGAGCAGCGTCGGCATCGACAACGAAGCCGGCATGCACGATGCCGTCGACCACCTCGCACGCCACCACGCGCGCCGCCGCATCGCGTTCGTGCGCGGTCCGGCGACGATCGCGGAAGCCGAGCTCCGCTTCGCGGTCTACCGCCAGGCGCTCGAGCACGCCGGCATCGACTTCGACGACAAGCTCGTCTTTCAGGGCGACTTCTCGCGCGCCAGCGGTGCCCAGGCCGTGCACGAGCTGTTCGACGTGCGTGGTCTGCGCCACGGCGATGTCGAGGCCGTGGCCTGCGCCAACGACGACATGGCCGCCGGCGTGCTCGACGAGCTCGCCAAGCGCGGCCTGCGCGTTCCCAGGGATCTGGCGCTGGTGGGCTTCGACGACAGCGAGGCAGCTCGCTACGCTCAGCCGCCGCTTACCACCGTGAGGCAGCCGGAAATCGAGCTCGGCCGAGAGGCGCTGCGCCTGTCGCTCGCGGCCGGCGAGGTCTCGGGTCCGGTCATGCTCGCCACGGAGCTCGTGCGCAGGCGCTCGTGCGGTTGCTTCGGCAACGAGCCATCGGCCTCGGTGGCGCCGTCGGAGAGCTCGCTCGGCTTTCAGGCGGCGCTGATCGAGCGCCGCCAGATCATGCTGGCCGAGCTCGCTCGCGGCGCGCGCGGTCAGTTCGGCATGCTGGGCCGGGGCTGGGAAGCGCAGCTGCTCAGCACGCTGACGCAGGACATCCTGGGCGCCGAGGGCACCTTCCAGAGCGGATTCGACGACCTGATCGAGCGCTGCCTGCACGCGCGGATCGACATCGACGCCTGTCACGACGTGCTGACGATCATGCGCCGGCACCTGATGGCTTGCCTGGCGAGCGATGCCGTGCGGCGCAAGCGTGCCGACCAGGTGCTCGACGAGGCACGCATCTCCGCCAGCCGCGCCGCGGAACGTTTTCAGGCCGGCGAGCGCATCGCGCTCGGCGCGCACGTCCCCGCCTTCAGTGAGCTGTGCGTCGAGCTGGCCACGGCGCGCTCGCTGCTCGAGCTCGGCGAGCGGCTGCAACAGAGCAGCAGGCTCGGGCTCAGCGAGTGTCATCTGCTCCTGGCCGACGACGATGACAGCGGCGGCTATCGCCTCGCGCTCAGCCACTCGGAGCGCCTGGGCTTACGCTACCCCGGCATCAACGGCGGCGCGCGAAACCTGATGCGACGCGCCCTGCCCGACCACGGTCACCAGGCCATGGCCGTGCTGCCCCTGTTCAGCCAGAGGCACCTCGGCTTTGCCTTGGTCAGCCTCGGCTCGCGCCTGCCGATCGCTTATGAGGTTCTGCGCGTGGCCCTGAGCCGCGCGCTGGACGCGATGCAGCGATGAACCTATGGTCGCCGCCATGTCCACGTCTTTCGGACGCGCCCTCGGTCGCGCCGCGGCGCTCGCCCTGCTCGGCACCTGGCTGACCGCTGGCTGCTCCGGCGAAGAGTCGCCTTACGAGAAGGTCGAGGATTGGCAGTGCTTCGAGCAGAAGCTCGAGAACGCTGCCGGTGCCGGCGGCGCTGCTGGTGCCGGTGGCGCCAGTGGTCTGGCCGGAGCGGCCGGACACGGCGGCGCCCAGCCGGAGACCGAAGCGGCGAGCTGCGACTGCTACGGCGTGAAGGCGGGTGAAACCGTCGACGATCCGCGTCCAGCCGTGAGCGAATGCAGCGGCTGGCGCTGCTGCTATGCCTGGCCGACCGGCGACGACAGCTACGACTGCCGCTGTGTAGACGAGCCCTCCGGCGTCCAGCTGGCCCAGTTCTGCGAGGGTGCAGCCCTGGAGCACGACGGCGGCGAGGTGGTCGACAACTGCCCACCGACGCCACGCGACAACGCAGCCTACTGTGCGTTCCAGGGCGAAAGCTGCGCACCCGAGTACCTCGAAGAGCAGAGCCTGAACGGCTGCTGTCAGGGACTGTCCTGTGTGCTGGACACGTACGGGGACAGCGTCTGCCGTTGAGAACCGCGAAGACCGTTGCTAGCCACCGCGCCTCCCCCTAAGCTCTAGGCTTGGGGCCGGGCAGCCCGTTCGCGTCGCCCGGCGAGGTCTCATGTCGCTCTGGTCCAAGCCCGCTCGACCGCGGGGAACAAGCGGCCGCGCTGATCAGCTGGAACGCCTTTTCCAGCAGGTGCCGGTCGCTATGGCGCTGCTCGAGCGCGGGACGATCGTGCTCGCCAACCGCGCCTTCGCGACGCTGGTCGGGCAGCTTCCGGAAGCGCTACCAGGTCGGGTGCTCTCCGCGCTGTTCGGGCGACAGGCCGGGCCCGACGCGCTGCCGGAGGTAGGCACCGTGACGCTCGAGCTCGAGACCTGGCAGAGCGCCAGCCAGCCCGTGATCATCGCGCTCTCCATCACCGCGCTGGAGGACGAGGGTTGCCACGTGGTGAGTGCCCGCGAGCTCACCGCCCAGCGCACCTCCGAACGCGAGCTCGGCGCGCAACGCGAGTTCTTGCGGAAGGTGATCGACACCGTACCCGGCTTCGTCTTCGTCAAGGATTCGAGCGGGCGCTTTCTGCTCGCCAACGAGGCGCTGGCCAGGGCCTACGGCACGACCCCGGCCGGGCTCAGCGGCAAGTCGGACGCCGACTTCAACGCCAACCGCGAGGAGATCGACCAGTTTCTCCAGGACGATCGCGAGGTGATCAGCACCCGTCGCCCCAAGCAGATCCTCTCCGAGAAGGTGACGCACGCGAGCGGTGAGGTGCGCTGGCTCACCACCGTGAAGGTTCCGATCGTCGACGCGCGTGGGGAATGCAGCAGCCTCCTGGGCGTCAGCACCGACATCACCGGACTGAAGACCGCCGAGGAGTCCCAGGGGCGTCTGCAGGAGCAAATGCTGCAGGCGCAGAAGCTCGAGAGCCTCGGAGTTCTGGCCGGCGGCATTGCCCACGACTTCAACAACCTCCTGCTCGCCATCCTGGGCAGCGCCGAAGGCGCGCTGCTCGAGCTCAGCGCCGACTCTCCGGTACAGGGCAGCGTGCAGCGCATCAGGACCGCCGCCATGCGCGCGGCCGAGCTCACCAATCAGCTGCTGGCCTACTCCGGCAAGGGGCATTTCGTCGTCGAGACGGTGAACGTCAATACGCTGGTCCGCGACATGGCCGAGCTGCTCGAGGTCACCAGCGGTCACCGCGCAGAGCTGCGCTTCGATTTCACGAAGGAGCTCCCCGGCGTGACCGCCGACGTCGCTCAGCTGCGCCAGGTCGTGATGAACCTGATCACGAACGCGGTCGAGGCGACCCAGCCCGGGCGCGCGGTGGTCAGACTGGAGACCGGCTTGAGAGTGCTCGGGCCCGACGAGGTCACCGGACCGGACGGGCCGCTGGAAGCGGGCGACTACGTTCAGCTCAGTGTGTGCGACAACGGCGTCGGCATGGACGCGGCGACGGTGGCGAAGATCTTCGAACCGTTCTTCACCACCAAGTTCGCCGGACGCGGGCTCGGCCTGGCCGCGGTGCTCGGCATCGTGCGCGGACACCGTGGCGCGATCGACGTCAGATCTCGCCCCGGCCGCGGCAGCACGTTCAGCATCCTCCTGCCGGCCAGCGATCAAGCTCCGCGCGTGCCGAGCCGACGGCTGCCGCACCTGTCCTCCGCCGTCGGCGACGGTTCACGCACCGTGCTCGTGATCGACGACGAGGAGCTGATCTGCTTCACCACCCGGCAGTTGCTCGAGCTCTCGGGCTTTCACGCCTTGACGGCTACCGACGGCCGAGCAGCGCTCGCGATGCTCGACGAGAGCGACGTGGACGCCGTCCTGCTGGACCTGACGATGCCGATCATGCCGGCCGACAAAGTGCTGGCCGGGCTGCACGCCAAGAGGCCTGGCGTCAAAGTCGTGCTGATGAGCGGCTACGACGAGCAGGAGATCCAGACCCGCCTGGGCGAGGCCGAAATAGCTGCCTTCTTGCAGAAGCCGTTCACCCTGGAGCAGCTGAACGGCACGCTGAACCAGGTGCTCGGTCTGGACGACGCGGCCAGCAAGCAGGGCTGACGCTCGTACGGTCGCGTGGTAACAAAGCGCGCCATGAGCAAAGTCGGCTCCCAGCGCAAGAACAAGGAGACCAACGCGGCCGTCCTGAAGCAGGCCATGATCCGGCGTCTGCCGCGCCGCATCCACGGTAGTGGTACGCTGGGTCTGCCCGCAGCGCCGGAGTTGCTCGAGCACTACGTGACCCTGCTGCACACGACGTTCGCTCACCTGGGTCGGACCTTCAATACGGAAGAGACCGACCGCATGCGCGAGATCCTGCGGCGAAAGCTGGCCGAGGGCTGGCAGGCCTCGCCGTACGCCAAGGTCGTCGTCACGTACCAGACGGACGAGCCGCCCAAGACGTCGCTCAGCTACAAGGTCGGGGTTCAGGTCTCCACCATCGCCGACGAGTACGACCGCTGGGTAAAGACGCGGACGCCGCCGCTCTTCGGCCACCACCCCGACTCCAAGCTGATGGACCTGGCGCGCTCGCTCGGTGAGCCCAAGGACGTTCCCATCCTCGACATCGGTGCTGGCACCGGGCGCAACACTCTCCCACTGGCGCGCGAGGGCTTTCCCGTCGACGCCGTCGAGCTCGCGCCGTCTCTGGCCGACATCCTCAAGGCCGAGGTCGAGAAGGAGAAGCTGCCGGCTCGCGTCTTCCAGGGCGACGCGCTGGACGGCAGCGTGGAGCTGCCGGAAAACCACTACAAGCTCGTGGTGCTGGCCGAAGTGATCGCCTCGCATATCCGCGACGCCGCGCAGTGCCGCATCTTGTTCGAAGGCGCGGCGGAAGGGCTGGCTTCGGGCGGGCTCCTGGTCTTCAGCGCGTTCCTCGCCGGGGACGGCTACAAACCCGACGCTCTCGCTCGCGAGCTGTCGCAGGTCTATTGGTGCAACCTGTTCACGCGCAAGGACTTCGCGGACGCGATGGAGGGGCTGCCGTTCGATCGCATCTCGGACGAGTCGGTCTACGAGTACGAGAAGGAGCACCTGCCCGCCGAGGCCTGGCCGCCCACGGGCTGGTTCGAGGAATGGACGCAGGGCCTGGACATGTTCGACGTGCCCAAGGGCAAGGCGCCTTCGGAGCTCCGCTGGCTGGTCTATCGGAAGCGCTAAAGGCCGCGCTTTCGGAATTTTCCCGATACGTTGAGCCGGGCTGCAGCCTGCGCTGACGAGCGCCGTGGCTAAAGCCGGCGCGCAGCTGTATCCTGCCGCAGGATGGCGCGGGAAATTACGGACTCTGGTCTGGAGGCGTTCTGCGCCGTGCCCGGTTCGGAAGAGATCCTGCGCGCGGTGCTCACGACCAGCAGTGATTACGTCGTGCTTCTGTCGCGCGATGCACGCGTCGTCGCCTTCAATCGACTGCCCGCTGGGGTCACTGCCAGCGGCGTGATCGGCGCCAGCGCCCTGGAGTTCGTGGCGAGCGAACACAGGGCCTTGCTCGACGCGACCTTGCGCGAGGTCGCCGAACACGGAGAGGAGCGCCAGGTCGAGTTCACCTCGGGCGGCAAGATCGATCGCGAGCCGTATCGCGCCAGGATCGGACCGCTGTTCCGGCAGGGCGAGCTTCACGGCTACGTGATTTCGAGCACCGAGCTCGGCGCGCTGCGCGGCACCGAAGCCGAGCTGCGCGAGAACAAGGACAAGCTGCGCATCGCCCTGGCCGCCTCGCAGATCGGACTGTGGAGCTGGGATGCCGCGAGCAACGCCATCCACTGGGACGCGGCCACGAAGCGCATCTACGCGCGCGACACGACGCCCAAGTCGATCGAGGAGTACCTCGCGCTGGTGCACCCCGACGACCGCAAGCTCGTGAAGGGGCACGTCATGCGCACCTTCGAGCGCGGTGAGTATCCCCCGCTCGAGTATCGCATCGTGCGCCCCAACGGCGAGGAACGCTGGGTGCTGTGCCAGGCCGAGGTGATCCGGGACGAGAGCGGCACGATCACGCGGCTGAGCGGCGGCCTGGTCGACATCTCCGAGCGGCGC
>DATLIL010001054.1:0-3451 GCA_035539475.1 Polyangiaceae bacterium | reverse complement strand
CTCCACTCGTCGTGCTGGCTCCCCCATTCCCCGAGTCGCCGCCAGCCGCTCGTCCCCCTTCTCCGCCGTCGCTCGAGCCGCCCGCGTCGTCGCCCGCAGAGCCCGGGTCCGCACCGCCGTTACCTCCACTACCGCCCGAGCCGTTCGGTTGCTCCACGCCGGGGAATGGGCCCGTGATGGCGAGCGTCTTGCCGCTGTAGATGTTGAGGAAGAGGATCGTGCCGTCGGGCGAGAAGCAGACTCCGGCAAGCTCGCTGACCGGCGTGACACGGTTCAAAGCGAAGGTGGAGACCACGCCCTCGGAATCGACGACACGGATGCGATTCTGCACGCCGTTGTCCTCGGCCACGAAGAGCTCTCCCCACGGCGCCACGGTAACGTTGTCCGGGCCCGCCAGGGTGTCGGCCAAAAGGCGCAGCGTCCCACCGCTGTTGTCGGCGTTGGGCACGAGCTCGAAGACCTGTCCGTTGCTCGTGGCACAGAAGTAGACGATCCCGTCGAACCACCAGATCCCCTCGCCGCGCACGACGATGGTGGCCGCGGCCGCCTGCGCGTCAGCGCGCGGCGTTGCGGCGCTGACGTCGACCCACTCGACGTCGATGACCTGACCGGGATTCATGCCGGCGGTGCTGAAGTTGTCGCCCCCGACGCGCTTCATGGCTTGCAGCTGACCGCTGAACGGATCGACGCTCGCGTCCGTCGGGACGAAGCGGTAGAGGAAGCTGTCGCCGTCGTCCTCGGTCAGGTAGGCGATGTACGTGTCGGGATCGATCGCCACCGCCTCGTGCGAGAAAGTGCCGTAGCAGTCGATGCGCACGCGCTCGGCGGGAAGCATGCGGCTCTCGATATCGATCGGGCAGAGCCAGACACCGCCCATCCCGGGGCGCTCTTCGCAGCTCAGCCACCCCCACGGGCTCGGACCGCCGGAGCAATTGCGCAGTGTGCTGCCGAGCACGTCGTTACTGGAGACCACGACGAGCGCGCCGGGATCGGTCGTGTCGAGCACGAGGCGAGACACGCCGCCGTCCACGGCGAGCTCGTGGTTGCGCATCAGGATCACTTCGCTCGCGGTCGAGCCGGCGAACGCCGCCATCCCGTCGAGCGAGCCGCGCACCACGGCGCCGTCGCTCATCACGTCGTCCTTGCTCTGCAGTAGCTGGTACTTGAAGCCCGCCGGCAGATCGAGGATGCCGTCCGGGTCCTGGACGAGTGGACCGAAGCCCGCGCCTTCCGCCGTACGCGCGAACAAAAACGAGAAGCCGACGCTCGCGCCGCTGGCCAGCGTGGTTCCGAAGCCCAAGAACGAACGGCGAGTGAGGTTCAAACGGCGACCGCCCGGCCCGAGTGTGCGCTCGAACGGGGCGACTTGACATAGTCAATTGATGCGGCCAAACGTTCGAACGCCATGACGGTGCCCGCGAGGTTGCTCCAAGGCCTGGCCAGGCTCGTACCGAAGAGTCGGGCCGCGCGCGCAATCGGCATCGTGGTGGCGGCGGGAGCCGCGGTGGGGGTGCTGCTCGTGCCAACACTGCCGGCTCCGGGTGAAGGCGCGGAGCGCCTGCCGGAGATCACGCTGCTCGGTGAGCCGATCGCTCCGGGCGAGGGCGCCGTCAAACGCGCGCTCGAGCGCGTTCGACGCTACGGCGCAGGGCGCTTTCGTCTGGAGATCAGCGGGCAGCCCGCGCGCGAGCTCTACCTCGGCACGCTCGGGGCCGTGATCGATAAGGCCCATTTGACCGACCTGGTGCGCGACGCGCGGGACGCCACGAGCCCGACCGTGCGGCTCTGGCGCAAGCAAGGCGGCACCGCCCGCCTGAGCCTCCCAGTGCCAGTGACACTGAACAGCGAGCTCGCCGTGCCAGCCCTGCTGGAGCTCAAGGACGAGCTCGATCGCTTGCCGGTCGACGCCAGGCTCGACCTCGAAAAACGCGAGCTCGTCAAGGAAGTGATCGGACGAGAGCTCGACGTCGACGCCACCCTGGGCGCGATCGAGGAGGCGCTCGCGCGCGGTCAGAGCTCGGCCAAGGTCGTCTTTCTCGAGCGCCGGCCCAGGCGGGTGGCCAGCGAGCTCGGCAACGTGGCCGCCAGCGAGGTGCTCGGCTACTTCGAGACGCGCTACGACCGCTCGGAGCGCTACGAGGCGCGCACGTTCAACCTGCGCCAGGCCGCCAAGAAGCTCGACGGCACCGTGCTCTTGCCGGGCGAGACGTTCGACTTCAACGCCGTGGTCGGCGCGCGTGACGAGGCCAACGGATACAAGGTGGCCAAGGTCATCGCCGAGGGCGAGCTCGTCGACGGCATCGGCGGCGGCACCTGCCAGATCTCCGGAACGCTGCACGGCGCGGCGTTCTTTGCCGGACTCGAGATCGTCGAGCGTTACCCCCACACGCGGCCGAGCTCGTATATCAAGATGGGACTCGATGCGACCGTCGTGTACCCGACGATCAATTTCCGCATCAAAAATCCCTTCCCTTTCCCCGTCGTCCTGCACGAGACGGTGAAAAACGGCGTGGTGCGCGCGGAGATCCTCGGGCCCAAGCGCAGCCGCACCGTGACGCTGATCCGCCGCATCATGGACGCCATCCCCTACGAAGAGGTCGAGCGCCCGGACAAGACACTACCCTCGGGGGTGCGCCTGCTCGGCCAGCGTGGCGTTGCCGGGTTCAAGTTGAGACGCTACCGCCTGGTGCGTGAAGGCGCGCACGCAACTCGAGAACGCTGGGACGACGTCTATCCCCCCACGACGCAGATCGTACGTGTTGGAACGGGCGAAGCTGTCGACACCAAGAACAAGGCCGAGGACGATCCCCACGGTGAGTACCTGGCCGACGAGCTCCTGATCGTGACCCAGGGTCCCGATGATGACTCCGGCGGGAGCGCAAAAGAGAGCGGGGCCACCCAGGAGAACCGGGAGCCCGGTCGATTCGGGGAGCCCGGCTGGACGGAAGGGGCGGGAATGCCCCTGTGGAAAAGTAAGGCCGGCCCCCCAGAAGAGCCGCCCGACCAGGCGCCAACTTCGCGAAAAAAGAAGGGTAAAGTGTGAGGCCGGCCGAAGTAGGCTTGACTCGACGGGCTATGTGGGCGAAGAACGCCCCCGTCTGGGAGAGGGCGGCGGCTAGCTGATGTCGCGGTCACTCACAACGATACCGGCTGGCCGGACGTGAACCAACCATGATGAACACCGAAACTCTTGTAACGGCTCGCAAACCCACCGAGGAAAACGGCGCCGCTTCGCGCAGTGCCGATTGGGAGAATCCCCGCGTCGCATCGATTCTATCGGCTGCGGCGAAGTGCTTTGCACGCAAGGGATTCACCGCGACCACGCTCGCTGAGATCGGCAAAGAGCTCGGCTTGCGTAAGAGCATCGTCCACTATTACTTCGCGAGCAAAGCCGCACTGATTCACGAGGTGCAGAGCTTTACTTATCACCGCTATCTCGACCGTCTCAAAG